>DASWWF010000122.1:0-3779 GCA_036401035.1 Devosia sp. | reverse complement strand
GCGACCAGATGGCGACCATTTCGGGGCGGGAATAGCGCGGAATCATCGGTTTAGGCTCGATTCTTGAGAAACTGAATCCGGCGTCAGACGTGAATGGTCAGGGCGCCGTTACGGATCGCGGCGATACGGTCCGCGTAGGTTTTGGGGTCGTTGCCGGCGAATACCGAGGTGCCGGCGACGAAGACATTGGCGCCGGCCGCGGCGAGTTTTCCCGCATTGTCGGCCGAGACGCCGCCATCGACTTCGATGTCGATCGGCCGGCCGCCGACGAGGTCACGCGCCTGCCGCAGCTTGGCGTAGGTCTCTTCGATGAAGCTCTGGCCGCCGAAACCGGGATTGACGCTCATCACCAGCAAGAGGTCGATGTCGGCGATCACATGCGCCAGCGCGCTCACCGGCGTTGCAGGATTGATGGCGACGCCCGCTCTCTTGCCCTCGGCCCGGATCGCCTGCAGCGAGCGGTGCAGATGCGGACCGGCCTCGGCATGCATGGTGATGATATCGGCGCCGGCCTTGGCGAAGGCGGCGATATAGGGATCGACCGGCGAAATCATCAGGTGGCAGTCGATGACCTTTTTGGTCGCCTTGCGCGCCGTGGCGGCGGCGATCGGGCCGAAGGAAATGTTGGGCACGAAATGCCCGTCCATCACGTCGACATGGATATAGTCGGCGCCTGCCGCGTCGATGGCGCGGATTTCCTCGCCCAGCCGTGCAAAATCGGCCGAGAGAATCGAAGGGGCAATCCGCAACGGCTGTCCGGCCATGTGGCGCTCCACGGGTGAGAGGGGTATGCGACCGGGGACTAGCACGCGTCACCCCGCTTCACAAGGAAGCGAGAGTTTGATCTGCCGCATTGCTTTGCCCCGCCGAGGGGCTAGAAGTCTGGCGACTTTGGAGATGCGTCGTGTTCGGCTTTTCATTTCTCGCAGTGTTCGGGGCAGGGGTCCTGAGCTTTCTGAGCCCCTGCGTGCTGCCGCTGGTGCCGCCCTATCTCACCTATATGAGCGGCTCGAGCTTCGACCAGTTGCGCGCTGACGGCGCCACCGCCGGCCTCGTCTGGCAGAAAAGCGTCTTCACCTCGCTGTTCTTCATCCTCGGCTTTTCGCTGGTCTTCATCACCTTCGGCGCCACCGCTACCGCGTTCGGCCAGTCGTTCCGCGCTGCGCTGCCGATCATCACGCCGATCGCCGGCATCTTCATCATCGCGATGGGCCTGCACTTCCTCGGCGTCTACCGTATTGGCCTCCTCGACCGGCAGTTGCGGCACCAGGGGCCGGGCGTCGCCTCCGGGCCGGTGGGCGGGTTCCTGCTCGGCCTCGCGTTCGCGGTCGGCTGGACCCCCTGCATCGGCCCGGTGCTGGCCGCCATCCTCTCGGTCGCCGCCACGCAGGAGACGGCCTATGAGGGCGCGGCGCTGCTCGGGGTCTATTCGCTCGGTCTGGGCGTACCGTTCCTTCTGGCCGGCATCGCCATCGGCCCGTTCCTCACCTTCTTTTCGAGTTTCCGGAAGCATCTGGGCACCATCGAGAAGGTGATGGGCGCGCTTCTGGTGCTCACGGGCCTGCTGTTTCTCACCGGCCAGTTCACCCGCATCGCCTACTGGTTCCAGGAAACCTTCCCGATCCTGCAGACGATCGGGTAACGCCCTCTTTACCCTCCGAGCCGAAACCCTACCCGGCGACCCTCTGTCACGGCATCGTCAACGCGCTATTCATCCCCCGGCGCGAGGATGGCCCCATCTTCTTGGGAGAGGACGGTTCATGGCCGACAGCACGGCATTGCCAAGGCTGATCGACGAATTGACAGGCGGCATGCGGGCCGACGCGGTCCAGCTGCCGATCGTGTCGCGCACCAGCCATCGCATCGTCGAGGTCGAGGCGCTGTGGCGCTCGCTGCAGGCTTCGGGCATCGAGTCGCCCGGCCAGAGTTTTGATTTCACCCGCCTCTGGGTCGAAACGCAGAATATTGCCGAGCACGACCAGTTCTACATCGTCGGCGAAGTCGCCGGCGCGCCGGTGGCGCTGTTCCCGCTGCATCGCAAGGTGTCCAAGGGTGTGCGCCGGCTCTCGTGGTTCCCGGGCCAGCATGTCGGCTGCAATGCGCCGCTGATCGATCGGGCCCGCCTCGCCGCCATGACCCCAGATCAGCGCCGGGCGCTGTGGAAGTCCATGCTCGGCCGCATCAAGGGCATCGATGTCGTGCATCTGCGCGCCGTGCCCCAAACGCTCGCCGACGGCGTCGATCTCTTCGCCGAGCTCGGCACCTGGATGCAGGGTGACACGCTCTACCGCGCCCAGTTCGGCAGCTGGGACGAGGCCAACACCACCCAGCGCTCCAAGTCGCGCCGCAAGCACGACCGGCAGCAGGGCGAAAAGCTCGAGGCGATGGGCGAGGTCACCTTCGAGGAGCTGTCCGACGGCGCCGAGGCCGGGCGGGTGCTCGACCTGATGTTCCGCCAGCGCGCCGCCCGCTTCGTGCAGATGGGCGTCAAGGACCCGTTCTGCCTCGCCAGCGTCCGCAAATTCTACGACGCCACCGTCGCGCCGGGCTCGGCCGTCGACGTGCGCCTCCACGCCCTCCGCCTCAACGGCGAGATCGTGGCGCTCCGCTACAACATCGCCCATGGCGATCGCCTGTTCTGCCTGATCTCCTCGATGAGTCTGGAGCCATCGATCCAGCCCGGGTCACCGGGCAAGCAGTGCCTGCTGCGGGTGATGCAGACCGTCTTCGACGAGGGCTTCCGCACCTTCGACATGGGCGCCGGCTTCACCGATGAAAAGCGCCACTGGTGCAACGTGCAGATTCCGGTGCGCCAGCACTATGTCTCGCTCACCGCGCTCGGGCGCCTCGCCTCCGGCCTGCACCAGAGCTGGCACCTCCACCGTCGCCGCATCAAGGAAAACCAGCGCCTGCTGGGCTTGGTGAAGGCGGTGCGGTCGCGACTCCACGTGGCCAAGGCCGGCGACTCCAAGGCCGAAGCGGACGAGTAGGCCGGGACCCGGCTCAGATCAGCCGCAGCCCCTTCATCGAGACGTGCCCGTTCCGGCCGATGATCACATGGTCATGCACCGAAATGCCCAGCGGCTTGGCGATGTCGTTGATCTGGCGGGTCATCTGCACGTCGGCCGATGACGGCGTCGGATCGCCCGAGGGGTGGTTGTGGACGAGGATGATGGCGGTGGCCGAATGCTCCAGCGCCCGCTTGATTACCTCGCGCGGATAGACCGGCGTGTGGTCGACCGTACCGGTCTGCTGCACCTCGTCGGCAATCAGGCGGTTGCGCTTGTCGAGAAAGAGGATGCGGAACTGCTCGACGTCCTCGAAGGCCATGGCCGAGCGGCAATAGTCGATCAGCGAGGTCCATGAGCTGAGGATCGGCTGGTCGGTGACGACCTTGTCCTTGGCGAAGCGCAGAGCGGCCGCCCGGAACACGTGGATATTGGAGATGGTGACATCACCCATGCCGGCGAATTCGGCCAGCCGTTCCGCCGGCGCGGCCAGCACACCGGAGAAGGAGCCGAAGCGCTTCAGGAGCGTCTTGGCCAGTTCCTTGGTGTCCTTCCTGGGGATGCAGACATGCAGCACCAGTTCGAGCAGCTCGGCGTCGGAGAACGCTTCGCCGCCCAGTTTGCTGAAGCGCTCGCGCACCCGTTCGCGGTGCCCCAGATAATGGGGCGCAGCGGCCTCAGCCAAACCATCCGCTGCTGGTCTGGCTGGCTTGTCCATGGCTATTTCCGCGCGTCGAGCGGGTTGAACAGGCCGCGCGGCGAGGCCGTGAA
>DASWWF010000121.1:0-5047 GCA_036401035.1 Devosia sp. | reverse complement strand
CGATGCGCAGGTTGGTCTTGATGGCATGGGTGCCGCCCACGGGGAGGAACTCGCCCTGCTGCAGGACGCGCAGGAGCCGGGTCTGCGCCTCCAGCGGCATGTCGCCGATCTCGTCCAAGAACAGCGTGCCGCCATTGGCCTGCTCGAAGCGGCCGGCGGAACGCGCCTGCGCGCCGGTGAAGGCGCCCTTCTCGTGGCCGAAGAGCTCGGCCTCGATCAGGTCGCGCGGGATGGCGGCCATGTTGATGGCGACGAAGGGGCCATTGCGGCGCTTGCCGAAATTGTGGAGCGCCTTGGCGACCAGTTCCTTGCCGGTGCCGCTCTCGCCGGTGATCATCACCGTGAGATCGGTCTGCATCAGGCGCGCCAGGGCGCGGTAGATGTCCTGCATGGCCGTGGAGCGGCCGACCAGCGGCATGGTCTCGCCCGGCTCCTCGGCCTTCTTCTCGGCCGCTGTGGGCTTCTTGGCGTCGGCGAGAGCGCGGGCGACGACCGAAAGGACCTCGGTGATGTCGAAGGGTTTCGGCAGATATTCGTAGGCGCCGACTTCGTTGGCCCGGATGGCGGTCATGAAGGTGTTCTGGGCGCTCATCACGATGATGGGCAGGTCCGGACGCAGCTTCTTGATCTTGGGCATGATGTCGAAGGCATTGCCGTCCGGCATCGCCACATCGGTGATCAGCAGGTCGCCCTCGCCGCGGCTGACCCAGTTCCACATGGTGGAGAGATTGCCGGTGGGGCGGACTTCGTAGCCGGCGCGGGTGAGCGCCTGGTTGAGCACCATGCGGATCGCCGCATCGTCGTCCGCGAGCATGACAGTATGGCTCATTTGGCCAGGGCCTCTTCGGTTTCAGGCACGAATGCACCGCTCGCAACGGGCAGGAGAATACGAAAACGGGTCCGGCCGGGCCGGCTGTCGCTGTCGATGACCCCGCCATGGTCGCCGACGATTTTTGCCACCAAAGCCAACCCCAGGCCGGAGCCGTTGGGCTTGGTGGTGACGAACGGGTCGAAGAGGATCGGCAGCAGATCGGGCGGCACGCCCGGGCCGTTGTCCTCGATGACGATTTCGAGCGGCAGCGAGATACGCTGGCTGACGCCCTGCACGGAAATGCGGATGCCGGGGCGGAAGGCCGTAGAGATGCGGATCTCTGGCTTCTGCGTGCGTTCCAGCGCTTCGGCGGCGTTCTTGACCAGGTTGAGGAACACCTGCACCAGCTGGTCGCGGTTGCCGTAGACCGGCGGCAACGAGGGGTCGTACTCCTCGTAGAAGCTGATGCCGCGGGCGACGCCGTTCTTGGCCAGCAGTTTTACCCGGTCGAGAATGACGTGGATGTTGATCGGTTCGCGTTCGATCGGGCGGTCGTCGCCGAACACCTCGACCTTGTCGATGAGATCGACGATGCGGTCGACTTCCTCGCGCACGAGACGGGCGAGCGGCAGTTCTTCAGCGGTAACGGACTGTTCGAGCAGTTGCGCGGCGCCGCGAATGCCCGAGAGCGGGTTCTTGATCTCGTGGGCCAGCATGGAGGCAAGGCCGGTGACCGAGCGGGCGGCGCCGCGGCTCACCAACTGCCGGTCGATCTTGTCGGCCATGGTCCGCTCCTGAAAGAGCAGCGCCACCGATCCCTCGAACTCGCTGAGCGGGCTGGCGAAGGCGTCGACGATGCGCTCGTTGGCGGCGTCGCCGAAGCGCGAGGAGTCGACGCGGACGCGGTATTCCGTCATCGGTGCGCGGCGTTCGGCAACGGCCGAGACCAGCCCGAGGATGGGCGAACCGAAGGCGATCAGGTCGTCGAGCCGCTGCCGGCTGAGGACACTCTGCGAGGCGCCGAAAAAGGCCTCGGCAGCGTAGTTCACGAACTTGATGGTGTGATCGTCGGTGCAGACGATGACGGGCTGCGGCAAAGCCTGCAGCACGGAGAGCGACATGTTGCCCAGTTCGATCATGCCGCTTGCCTCCAGTCGCCGCCATAGATGGCCGGGATCATGTCGATGACCTCGGCCGGGCTTTCGGCATTGAGCAGCGCCTTGCGCGTGTCCTTGGCCAGCACGATCCCAAGGGCTTCGAGGTACCAGTCCAGATGCTTGCGGGCGACGCGGACGCCGAGCGTGGTGCCGTAGTCGGTGAGCATCATGTCGTAGTGTTCGAGGATCAGGGCGACGAGTTCGCCGCCGGCCGGGGCGTCGGCGGCCGCGGTGCCATCGAGTTCGGCGCCAACCTGCCCCGGGACCCACGGCTGGCCCTGTGCGCCGCGGCCGATCATGACGGCGGCGGCGCCGGATTTCTCAAGCGCCTCGCGGGCGGCGGCGAGGTCGACGATGTCGCCGTTGACGACGACCGGAACTTTGACAGCCTCGACCACAGGCCGGACCAGTTCCCAGCGGGCCTCGCCCTTGTAGAACTGCTGGCGGGTGCGGCCGTGGACGGTGATCATCTGGGCGCCGGCATCGACGGCACGGCGGGCCAGGTCGGCGGCATTCATGGACTCTTCGTCCCAGCCGAGGCGCATCTTGACGGTCACCGGCAGCGGCGTGGCCGCGACGACGGCGTCGATCAGCTTGAGCGCTTCGTCGGGAACGCGCATCAGGGCGGAGCCGGCATAGCCGTTGGTGACGCGCTTGGAGGGGCAGCCCATGTTGATGTCGACGATGTCGGCGCCGGCGTCGTAGGCGATCTCGGCACCCCGTTTCATCCAGTGCGCCTCGCAGCCGGCGATCTGGACAACATGCGGCAAGTGCCCGGATTTGCTGAGCCGTCGGACCATGTCCTCGTTGCCGGTGGTCAGCGCCGCGCTGGCGATCATTTCGGAGACGACCAGCCCGGCCCCGAAACGCTCGGCAAGCCGGCGCATGGGGGCGTCGGTGATGCCAGCCATGGGAGCGAGGAAAGCGCGGTTGGGCAGCGTGTGACGGCCGATGCTCACGCCGCAGGCAAAGTCAGTCACAAAATGCCCCAGAAATGCTCATTTGGAGGAATTGCCCGCACAATAATCAAAAATCGCTGCGGCGCAACAGCTTGGGTGCCTTCCGCATGAGCAATATGCGGCGCGTGCAACCCTTGCCGCCTCGCGTTGTCGCCGGTAGACCGGGTGTCGAGTGTTTCCGGGGCAGTACCAGTCGTGACCAGCCGCAAGACCATCGCCGCCATCGTTGTCGCCGCCGGCCGGGGCGAGCGGGCAAGTGCCGGGGGCGAGACCACGCCGAAGCAGTATCGCACACTCGCCGGTGTGCCCGTTTTGGTGCGTACAATCAATGCATTGCTGGATCATGGCAGCATCGATTGGGTGCTGCCGGTGATCCATCCGGAGCATGGCGAACGCTACGCGGCGCTGGGGATTTCGGACCCGCGGGTGCTGGCGCCGGTGCTGGGTGGATCGGAACGGCAGGCGTCGGTGCTGGAGGGGTTGAAGGGGTTGGGGGCGAAGCGGCCGGATCTGGTGCTGATCCAGGACGCGGCGCGGCCCTTCGCCAATCGTGAGATTATTCAAGGCGTTATCGATGCGCTGGGCGGGGCCGAGGCGGCGCTGCCGGTGGTGCCGGTGACCGATACGATCAAGCGGTCGACAGATGGAGTGACGGTGTCGGCGACCGAGGACAGGTCGACGCTGTTTGCGGCGCAGACGCCGCAGGGGTTCCGATTTCCCCAGATTCTATCGGCACATATGCGAGCGAGCCGGCTGCCGCGGCCGTTCACGGACGATGCGGCGATCGCCGAATGGGCCGGGCTGAAGGTGGCGCTGACCAAGGGGTCGGCGGACAACATAAAGATCACCAATCCGGGCGATTTCCACAATGCTGAACGCATTATGAACGGAGCGAAATCCATGAATGATCAACGGATTAACGCCGAAATGCGTGTCGGAATGGGGGTGGATTTCCACCAGTTCGTGGAGGGTGACGCGGTGTGGCTGGGCGGGGTGAGGATTCCGCACAGCAAAAAGCTCAGCGGGCACTCGGATGCCGATGCGGCGCTGCATGCGCTTACCGACGCATTATACGGCGCCATCGGCGAGGGGGATATCGGCACGCACTTTCCGCCCAGCGACCCGCAGTGGAAGGGCGCGGCCTCGAGCATCTTCCTCGAGCATGCCGGCAAGCTGATCGCCGAGCGCGGCGGGCGGGTGGTGAATGTGGACCTGACCATCGTCTGCGAGGCGCCGCGGATCGGGCCGCATGTGGCGGCGATGAAGGCGGTCATCGGCGGCGTGCTGGGCATCGCAGCGGACCGCGTGGCGGTCAAGGCCACGACCAGCGAGCAGATGGGCTTTGCCGGGCGCGGCGAAGGCCTGATGGCGCAGGCGGTGGCGATGGTCGAGCTGCCGCGGGAGGGCTAGATGTTTTCGGACGCCATTCAGGATCGGGCCAGGCAGGTCATCGCCCTGCTCTCCTCACGCGGCGAGATGATCGTCACGGCGGAGAGTTGCACAGGTGGGCTGATCGCCGGGGCGCTGACCGACATTGCCGGTTCGTCGGACGCGGTGTTCGGCGGTTTCGTGACTTATGCCAACCGCGCCAAGATCGAGATGATCGGGGTCGATGAAGAGCTGATCGAGCGCTGGGGCGCAGTGTCGGAGTCGGTGGCGGAGGCCATGGCCGAAGGGGCGCGGGAGACGGCCGGCGTCGAGGTGTCGGTGGCGGTGACGGGAATTGCCGGTCCGGGCGGCGGCAGCGCGGCCAAGCCGGTGGGGCTGGTCTATCTGGCGTGCACGACGGCGGGTGGCACGACGGTGATCGAGCGGCGGTTCGGCGACATCGGGCGGCGGCAGGTGCGCGAGGCCACGGTGCTCGCGGCACTGGAGCTGGTGGTGGGGTGCGTGGGGCGATAGCCACGGCCTCAGGGATCAACTCACTCGGTGTCGTTCCGCGGAGGCGGGGATGACGGCTGGTGGGTGGGAGAGATGCGTGCAGATGCCCCCGCTGGGTTCTATTCGCCGAAACGGCGGTCGGCTTCTTCGGCGAAGGCGTCCATGATTTCGTCTTGCTTGGCGGCGAAGGCGGGTTCGGCGACGGCGGCGATGAGGGGGTTGTTGAACTTGAAGTCGAT
>DASWWF010000120.1:0-1928 GCA_036401035.1 Devosia sp. | reverse complement strand
GCCGATGCCCGACCCGACGCTCTCGAGCGACATGGCAGACCAGCTGCTCGACGGAGCCACGCATTCGGCGGTCAAGAGCACTTTCTCGCGCCTCAATGGGCTCTCGATGGTCAATTCGGGCGTGACGCTCGAAGCGATGATGCGCGAAATGCTGCGTCCCATGCTCAAGGAATGGCTGGACGAGAACCTGCCGTCGGTCGTCGAGCGCATGGTGGAAAAGGAAATCGCCCGGATTTCCCGCGGCGGCGAGTGACGTCGGCGGGGGGAGTGGCGGTAACGCCGCCGCCTTCCCATATCAAGCATCAGTTGACTTCCGCCCCGCGCCTTTGATTTAGAACAGCTCGCGAATTCCTCCAGCCCGCCCATTGATGGCGGGCTCTTGTTGCTGGATAGACCTCATGCTCGAAAAGACCTACGAACCCGCCGCCGTGGAAGGCCGGATCTACCAGAGCTGGCAGGACGCCAAGGCGTTCGCCGCCGGGGCCGGAGCCAAGCCGGGCGCCGAGACCTTTTCGATCGTCATCCCGCCGCCCAACGTCACGGGCTCGCTGCATATCGGGCACGCGCTCAACAACACCATCCAGGACATCCTGATCCGCTTCGAGCGCATGCGCGGCAAGGACGTGCTGTGGCAGCCCGGTACGGACCATGCCGGCATCGCCACGCAGATGATCGTCGAGCGGCAGCTGATGGAAAAGCAGCAGCCGAGCCGCCGTGAGCTCGGCCGCGAGGAATTCCTGCGCCGGGTCTGGGAATGGAAGGCCGAGAGCGGCGGCACCATCATGAATCAATTGAAGCGCCTCGGCGCTTCGGCCGACTTCTCGCGCGAACGCTTCACCATGGACGAGGGCCTGTCCGAGGCCGTGCTCAAGGTGTTCATCGAGCTCTACAAGAAGGGCCTCATCTACCGCGCCAAGCGGCTGGTGAACTGGCACCCGGGCCTCGAAACGGCGATCTCGGATCTCGAAGTCGAGAACATCGAGACCAACGGCAAGATGTGGCACCTCAAATATCCGGTCGATGGATCGGACGAGAGCATCGTCGTCGCCACCACGCGCCCCGAAACCATGCTGGGCGACGCGGCAGTGGCGGTGCATCCCGAGGACGAGCGCTTCAAGCATCTGATCGGCAAGTATGTCGTGCTGCCGCTGGTGGGCCGCCGCATCCCGATCGTGGGCGACGACTACGCCGACCCGGAACTGGGCTCGGGTGCGGTCAAGATCACTCCGGCGCACGACTTCAACGATTTTGAGGTCGGCGTCCGCCATAACCTCAAGCCGATCAACATCTTCACCACCAACGGCAAGATCAACGGCTACGCACCCAAGCAATATCGCGGGCTCGACCGCTTCGAGGCGCGTGACCGGATCGTCGCCGATCTCGACGCCCTGGGCGTGCTCGTCTGGGTCGAAGAAAAGAAGATCATGGTGCCCTATGACGAGAAATCCAAGCAGATCGTCATCGAGCCGTACCTGACCGACCAGTGGTTCGTGAAGGCCGACATCCTCGCCGAGCCGGCGCTGGCTTCGGTGCGCGAAGGCCGCACCAAGTTCGTGCCCAAGCAGTACGAGAACACCTATTACGCCTGGATGGAAAACATCAAACCCTGGTGCATTTCGCGCCAGCTCTGGTGGGGCCATCAGATCCCGGCCTGGTATGGTCCGCGCGTGGCCTCCGACCCCGACTTCGGCAAGGCCGATGCCGGTCCGAAATGCTTTGTGGGCAGCGACGAGGCCGATATCCGCGAGCAGGCCAAGGCCTATTACGGCAAGGTCGTCGAGTTCCACCATTCGGGCGTGACCTCGACCGCCTACCAGAAGCTCTATGCCGATTTCGAGGCCACCCAGCGCGACCGCCAGGACGCGGCCAAGTGGGCTTCGATCAAGGCCTCGGACCCGTTCGCCGAACTCAAGGACAGCAAGGTCCCG
>DASWWF010000119.1:0-10347 GCA_036401035.1 Devosia sp. | reverse complement strand
CGCCTCTTCGGCGCAAAAATGCCGCATCGGCTTGCCCGCTCCCCGGCAAATCACTAGATAGCGATGAAACGAGAGGGTGCCGACGCCATGATTGCGCTGCTTATGACGATCTCCATGATCCTCACCATCATCTGGTGGATCTTCCTGATCATGATCATCATGAGCTGGCTGATCAATTTCAACGTCATCAACACCCGCAACCAGTTCGTCGCCTCGGTCTGGCGCATCGTCAACCAGATCACCGAGCCGATTTTGAAACCCATCCGCCGCATCGTGCCGCCGGTGGGCGGGCTCGATCTGAGCCCGATCATCGTCTTTGTGATCATCTTCTTCTTGCAGAGCTTCCTCGCCAACGACCTGCCGCGCATGCTGGTCTGATCCTCCGCACGCCGGGAGGCGGTGAGATGAGCCGCCAACCAGAACCGAGTCCGGTGAGCACAACCGAGAGGTCAGCCGCTTCGCCCATCAAGCGCCTCCGCGGGCGGCTGCGGCTCCTCTATCACGGCCGCTCCCGCGGCGCCGTCCGGTTCCAGCGATCGGTTCTGGTGGTCGATCTGGCGATCATTGCCTTCTTCATCGCCGGCCCGCTGCTGCGCGATCGCCCGAGCTATCTCTGGGTCGATCTCTTCGTCGCCATACTGCTGCTGGCCGACATCACCGCGCGGGGGCTGGCCACCAGCGATCTCCGGCGCTGGCTGCGCCAGCCGACGACGCTGGTGGATATCTTCGTTCTCGTCACGCTGCTGCTGCCGGCCTGGCTGGCCAATTTCGGCTTCCTCCGCATCCTCCGCCTCTGGACCCTCTCCCGCACCGGCTTCCTGTGGCAGTCGCTGCGCAAGCGGGGCTACCGCCAATGGGAGGAAACCGGCCGGGCCATCGTCAACCTCGTGACGTTCCTGTTCGTCGTCGCCAGCTTCATCTTCACCTTCTTTGCCGGCACCGATACCGGCATCGAGGGCTATATCGACGCGCTCTACTTCACCGTCACCTCGGTCACCACCACCGGCTACGGCGACATCACGCTGCCCGGCCCCTGGGGCAAGCTGGTCTCGATCGCGGTGATGATCATCGGCATCTCGCTCTTCGTCCGGCTGGCGCAGTCGATCTTCCGGCCGGTCAAGGTGCACCATCCCTGCCCGCAATGCGGCCTGCAGCGGCACGATCCTGATGCCGTCCACTGCAAGGCCTGTGGCCACGTCCTCAACATCCCGGATGACGGCAACTGACGGGCCGGGACTCATCGGCCGGGCGGTCGCTGCGCCTCCGCGTCACCCCCAATGCCGGGCGTGACGCCATCGAGGGCTTCGAAACCCTCGCCGACGGCACCGAGGTCCTCCGCATCCGCGTCGCCGCCGTGCCCGACAAGGGCAAGGCCAACGCCGCCGTCATCGCCCTCCTCGCCAAAACCCTCGGCCTGCCCAAATCGTCCATCGCCGTCACCGCCGGCCACACCGCCCGCCTCAAGACCATCCGCATCGACGCCGACGTGGACCTCTCCATCTTCCGCTGAGGGTGGAGTGGGGGCGCAGCGTTCCCTCGGTCCGCGCGCACGAGCGCCAGCGAGGACCCCGGCGATCGTTCGCCGCTCCGGCGGAGCGCCAGCGAGCGCAAAGGGCCGGTTTAGGCCCGTCTTGCCCTCGCGGTACGGCGCGTGAGGCAAAGGGGTTTCACCCCGAATCACCCCCCATTGCTTCCCCCGCGTCGATTTGGCACAAGTTTGGGTGAGGCCGCGGGGGCGGGGAGGGTCCGGCAGCACATTTGCGTGCCCCGGACACACCATAGGAGCGTCCCCTCGGACTATTGAAATCGAGGGATAGCTTATGACTCTGTTGCTCTGGGCGATCGTGGTGTGCGGTGCACTCTCGATCGTGTATGGCGTCGTCACGACGCAAGGCCTGATGGCCGCCGATGCGGGTTCGGCCCGCATGCAGGAAATCTCCGCCGCGGTGCGCGAAGGCGCCTCCGCTTACCTCAAGCGCCAGTATACGACCATCGGCATCGTCGGCGTGGTGATCTTCATCCTCGCCTTCTGGCTGCTCGGGGCCTATGCGGCCATCGGCTTCCTGATCGGCGCCGTGCTCTCGGGGGCGGCCGGCTTCATCGGCATGAACGTCTCGGTCCGCGCCAATGTGCGCGTCGCCCAGGCGGCCACCACTTCCCTCGCCAAGGGCCTTGATCTGAGCTTCAAGGCAGGCGCCATCACGGGCCTCCTCGTCGCCGGCCTCGGCCTCCTCGGCGTCACCCTCTATTTCATCGTCCTCACCCAGTTCCTGGGCGTCGAGCCCACGAGCCGCACCGTCATCGACTCGCTGGTCGCCCTCTCGTTCGGCGCCTCGTTGATCTCGATCTTCGCCCGTCTGGGCGGCGGCATCTTCACCAAGGGCGCCGATGTCGGCGGCGACATGGTGGGCAAGGTGGAAGCCGGCATCCCCGAGGATGATCCGCGCAACCCCGCCACCATCGCCGACAATGTCGGCGACAATGTCGGCGACTGCGCCGGCATGGCGGCCGACCTCTTCGAGACCTACGTGGTCACCGCCGTCGCCACCATGGTGCTGGCGGCCATCATCCTGCCCGATGCCTTCAAGCTCGCCGGCATGGTGCTGCCGCTCGCCATTGGCGGCGCCTGCGTCATCACCTCGATCGTGGGCACCTACTTCGTCAAGCTCGGCGCCGACAACCACATCATGAACGCCCTCTACAAGGGCCTCATCGCCACCGGCGTGCTCTCGCTGGTCGCGCTGATCCCGACCCTGTGGGTCACCTTCGGCAGCATGGACGTGGCGCTCGGCGTCGAAGGCGGCAAGGCCTTCACCCCGTGGAGCCTGTTCTGGTGCGGCGTGGCGGGTCTGGTCATCACCGGGCTGATCATCGTCATCACCGAATACTACACCGGCACCGGCAAGCGCCCGGTGAACTCCATCGCCGAAGCCTCGGTGACCGGCCACGGCACCAACGTCATCCAGGGCCTCGCGGTCTCGCTGGAAGCGACGGCGCTCCCTGCCATCGTCATCGTCGTCGGCATCATCGTCACCTACAACCTCGCCGGCCTCTTCGGCATCGCCTTCGCCGTCACCACCATGCTGGCTCTCGCCGGCATGATCGTGGCCCTCGACGCCTTCGGCCCGGTCACCGACAATGCCGGCGGCATTGCCGAAATGGCCGGCCTGCCCAAGGAAGTGCGCCACAATACCGACGCGCTCGATGCCGTGGGCAACACGACCAAGGCCGTCACCAAGGGCTACGCCATCGGTTCGGCCGGTCTCGGCGCCCTGGTGCTGTTCGCCGCCTATACCCAGGACCTGATCTTCTTCTCGTCCACCGCCACCGAAGGCTCGATCTTCTATGGCCTGGGGAACCTCACCTTCTCGCTCGCCGATCCCTATGTCGTGGTCGGCCTGCTCTTCGGCGGCCTGCTGCCCTTCCTCTTCGGCGGCATGTCGATGACCGCCGTGGGCCGCGCCGCCCAGTCGGTGGTGGTGGAAGTCCGCCGCCAGTTCAAGGCCGATCCGGGCATCATGGCGGGCACCAGCAAGCCCGACTATGCCAGGGCCGTGGACATGCTGACCAAGGCAGCGATCAAGGAAATGATCGTTCCCTCGCTCCTGCCCGTGCTCTCGCCGATCCTCGTCTTCGTCGTGATCTACTGGATCGCCGGCGCCGCCGCGGCCTTCTCGGCTCTGGGCGCCATGCTCATGGGCGTCATCGTCACCGGCCTCTTCGTCGCCATCTCCATGACGGCCGGCGGCGGCGCCTGGGACAACGCCAAGAAGTCCTTCGAAGACGGTTTCAAGGACTCCACCGGCACCGTCCACCACAAGGGCTCGGAGGCCCACAAGGCCTCCGTCACCGGCGACACCGTCGGCGACCCCTACAAGGACACCGCCGGCCCCGCCGTGAACCCCATGATCAAGATCACCAACATCGTAGCCCTGCTGCTGCTGGCGGTCCTGGCTCACATGGGGTGAGGCTTGGGTTTGGATTGACGCAATGAAGAAGGCCCGGGGCGAAAGCTCCGGGCCTTTTGCTTTACGCCGCCTTGTCGGCGAACCTGACCTCGACCTCCACGCGTTGGTCCAGTCGCGACAACACCATCATCAGCCTGTCGATGGTGAACCGATCGAGTTTGGCCCTGCGGATACGCGAAAAGTCAGCGGCAGCGGTGCCGGTCAGCTCGGCCGCCGCCCGCACCGTCAGGCCGCGGGCATCGAGGACCCGGATGATCTGGGCGGCCAGGATCGCCTTCAACTGCTCCGCCTCGGCATTGGCATCGCCGAAATCTGCAAAGACATTGCCGCTGCCTCGGACCAGTTCAAAATCGTCATCGCTCATCGAGCACCTCCTTCAACCGCTTCAGTCGCTCCCGAACCACATCGATTTCGTGCGCGGGCGTCGCAATGCCACTCTTGGACTTCTTCTGAAAGGCATGGACGACCCAGAGATCGGCGCCGATCTGCACCGCATACACCACCCGCCACGCGTCGCCTCGATGTCTGAGCGCCAGCTCCAACACCCCGGCGCCCAGTCCGTGCAGGGGCTTGGCAATGTCAGCCATCTCCCCCTCGGCCGCGATGGTCAGCGCCCGAAGTGCCTCGAGCTGCACCGGCGCTGGAAATCTCTCGAAATCCTTGCGCGCACCCTTGATCCACGAGATCGGTCTCGTCTTGCCCTTCATCTCCTCATGTTGTCATATCTGACAACAATCGCAAGAGGCGACCTCTCAGTCGGCACGCTCCCTCCCACCCACCAGCTGTCATCCCGGGCCTGACCCAAGACCCGTCTCACCTCCACTCGGGCTGATGCGGGGGTCCCTCTTCCGCAGGGATGACAATCGAGGTTGGGGATGGGCCACGACACGCACCGCGCCATCGCACAATGAACGTTCATGGTTCGCTGTGATGCACAGGGTCGGACTTTTCCCATCCACCACGACAGATTTCTCGGTCAGCTTCGCGTCATCCATCGTTCATGAATTCCGCAATCGGTTCAGACGCTTGTCAGAAATCCGCAGCTGCTTATCCCCGCGCTTTCCAGCAGGTGTAGAATCCCCCCATCGCCACCCCTCAAGCGAGGTTGCAAACGAGCGGCCGGGGTGGAGAGGCTGGGTGGGGGAGACGTCGGTCGACCCCAGGCCAAGCCGGGAAGGTCTGACGGGTTTAGGTACCCCGTCGCCTTAATTTGCTGCCGTGGGCGCGCTTGTGTTCGGCTCGCTCGAAGGGGTTCGACTGGAGAAACGCGAAGAGCGTGGTCTGGTCAGGACAAGAACCCTGCGGCGGTGGGGCATTCCGCTAAACGCCCCGGACATTCCCGTGTGAACGCCCAAAATCCTGGTCACGACGGCGGAGCAGGGCTCCAGCCGGAGGTGCGTTTCATCCTCCGGTACTCGAACCAACGACAGGGCCATGCTCCGCCGTTGTTCGCTCTTTGCTATCCCCGGGCGCCCATGGGCGGCCCGGTGCATCGGCGTGGGCTGCTCGCCCCCTCCACCAGACTTCGTCTGGTCCCCCTCCCCCGCTTCGCGGGTGAGGATCACGGAGAGATCGCGCCGCAGCGGATCCTCCCCCGCCCGCGGGGGAGGGGGACCGGCGAAGCCGGTGGAGGGGGCGCGCAGCGCGCCCTCTCAGTCGGGACCCTCTCCCCCCTTGCGGGGGAGAAAGGAATTTCCTGGGTTTAGCTTGAGCCTCTTCGCGAAAGCTAAGCCCTTGGAAATTCCAAGAGAGGGGCGCGGGATGTCACAATCTCGCACCCCAACCAACTTACAGGCCCAACCACTCCCGCACCGCCAGCAGTTCTTCCTGCCGGATCTCGTGCCCGCCATCGTGCCAGAACACCGACACATCGGCGCCCTGTGCCTTGAACCACTCGACCAGCGCTTCGGTCTGTGGCGCCGGGCACATGCCGTCGCGGCGGCCGGCGGTGATCAGCAGCCGCTTGCCGGCGAGCCCCGGCTGGGGCTTGGGCGTGAACGGGATCAGCGGATGCAGCAGCACCGCTCTCTCGAACGCCCCCGGCTCTTCGAACAGCACCGAGGCGATGATGTTCGCCCCGTTCGAATAGCCAAAGCCGATGGCCTCGCCGCCGCCCTTCTGGGCCGTCACGAATGCCGCGGTCTTTGCCGTCGCCCGATTGAGGTCCGCCATGTCGTAGCGGCCCTCGCCGGTGCGCTTGAAGTAGCGCAGCGCCCCGCCTTCCGAGACATCGCCGCGCGGCGCCACTAGCCTCGCGCCGGGGAGCAATTGCCCCCCGAGCCCGAGGAACTGGTGTTCGTCGCCGCCGGTCCCATGGAAGAGGAAGAGGGTGGGCGCGTCGGCGCCCGCCCCCTGTTCCTCGGCGTAGATGTAGCTCTCGCTCATCGCATCACCTACGCGCCCAGCGGCTGCAGCGTGCGCTCGAGGATCGAGCGCAGATGCTCATGCTGGTGTGGCAGCTTCAGCGTCGTGCCGAGGGCCTTGGTGTCCTCGTCCCGGTCGAAGCCCGGCTCGTTGGTGGCGATCTCGAACAACACGCCGCCCGGCGTCCGGAAGTAGATCGCCCAGAAATAATCCCGGTCGATCACCGGCGTGACATTGTAGCCCGTGTCGATCAGCTGCTTGCGCACCGCCAGCTGGGCCGCCCGGTTCTCCACCGCGAAGGCGATGTGATGCACCGAGCCCATGCCGAGGGCTGCGCGATCGGCTTCCGGCTCGACATCGAGGTCGATGACATCGGCGCCGTTGCCGTCGGGACGGATCAGCCGCTTGATGCCATTGGACGCGTCGAAATTCTCGTAGCCCATGAACTTCAGGAGTTCTTCCGTCGCCCCGCCGTCACGCAGCCGCAGCGCCGCCGAGTGGAAACCGCGGACCGCCTGCTCGGCGCCCACGCCACCTTCGACCCACGGGGTGCGTACGTCGTTCTCGACCTCGACCAGCGCCAGCGCATCGCCTTCCGGCGCCTTGAACGTCAGCCGTTTCTGGCCGAACGTCTCTTCGCGCTTGAGATCGGTTGCGCCGAACTTGACCAGCCGGTCTTGCCAGAAATCCAGCGATCCTGCAGGCACCGAGAAAGCCGTGACGCCGACTTCACCGGCGCCGGCCCGCCCGCGGGCAATGTGCGGGAACGGGAAGTGCGTCATGACGGTGCCCGGCGTGCCGAACTCGTCGCCATAATAGAGGTGGTAGACGCTGGGCTCGTCGAAATTGACCGTCTGCTTCACCCGGCGCAGGCCGAGAGCCTTGGTCCAGAACTTGTTGTTCTCCGCTGCATCGCGCGCCATCGAGGTCACATGATGCAGGCCTTTGATTTCGGTGATCATCTCAAATCTCCTGTGCGGACAGTCTAGCCCGCGTTCGAGACCAGATATGGATCATTCCTGCGGTCTCAAAAAGCGGACGCGCGACCACATATTGTTTCCGATTATCGAACGTCAGAAGCGGAAGGCGAGCCCTTCGACGGTGCCGATTGTCGGCCGGTATTCCAGCCCGACGAGCCCGGCATAGCCCTGCTTTTCCAGCCATTCGAGCCGGTCGGCCCAGTCCATGGCGCCGCTGCCCGGCTCGCCGCGACCCGGCGTATCGGCGAGATGCACATGCACCACCCGGTCGAGCCGCCCCTCGAGCACCGTGATCTCCTCGCCCATCACCGCCGAGTGGTAGATGTCGTAAAGCAGCCTGATCTCGGGCCGCGCCACCTCGTCGATGATGTCGAGCCCCTCCTCGGTCGAGGTCAGGTAGTAGCCCGGATGATCGACCCGATCGTTCAGCGGTTCGAGCGCAATGACCACGCCGGAGCCCTCGACGATCTTGGCCGCTTCCTTGAGCACCTTGACGATCGAGGCGTGCTGCTCGGCGCGCGAGATGCCGTCCTGTTCATTTCCGGCCTGCGCGATCATGACCGGCGCACCCAACCGCCTGGCCACCGCCAGCGACTCCGAAACCCCGTTCAGAAAGCGTTCATGATCAAGGCCATTTGTGAGCGCCGCGATCGGTTCGCAGAGGATTCCGGCCAGCGGGATACCCGTCTGACGCAGCGCATTTTCCACCGCATCGAGGTCCTTGTTCGACCAGCGCCAGAACTCCACCGCCTCCAGCCCGGCCGCCTTAGCCGCATGAATTCGCTCGACAAATTCGTCGTGCTCAGGAACGAACAGCATCTCGATGCAGGCCGAATAGCGCACTAGACGGTCACCTTGTGGGCCACACGGCCTTTATTGCCGAAGATCCTCAGATAGCGGTCGATTTCCGCCCTCTCCCCCGTCGCCTTTTCCGGATTATCCGACAACTTCACCGCCGGTTTTCCATCGGCCTCGCTGACCTTGCAGACCAGCGAAATCGGATCGAGCTGCGGGTTCGGGAACGGCGAGCAACCACTGAAATCATTGGTCAAATTGGTACCCCAGCCGAACGCCATGCGCACCTTGCCGTCGAAATGCCGGTACGCATCCTCGATCATGTCGACGTCCAGCCCGTCCGAAAAAATCAGGATCTTGTCGCGCGGATCGCGTCCGCGTTCCTTCCACCACCTGATGATGGTCTCGCCGCCCTCGATGGCCGGGGCGCTGTCGGGCCTGAAGCCGGTCCAGTCCGCCACCCAGTCCGGCGCATCGCGCAAAAACGCTTCCGTTCCAAAGGCGTCGGGCAGCACGATCTTGAGATTGCCGCCATAGTAGCTCTCCCAATCCTGCAGCACCTGGTACGGGGCCTCGCGCAGCGCTTCGTCATTCGGCGCAATCGCCGCCAGCACCATGGGCAGTTCATGCGCATTGGTGCCCAGCGCTTCGAGGTCGTTGTCCATCGCCAGCAGGACGTTGGAGGTGCCGGTGAACTTGACCGACCCCAGCCCTTCCTTCAGCGCCTCCACGCACCAGCGCTGCCACAGGAAACTGTGCCGGCGGCGCGTGCCGAAATCGGAAATCCTGAGTTCCGGCAAAGTCTTGAGCCGCTCCACCTTCTCCCACATCTTGGCCTTGGCCCGGGCATAGGTGACGTCGAGCGTGAACGGCCCGTAATCCTTGAGCGCGGCGCGGCTCCTGAGCTCATTGATGATCGCCAGCGCGGGAATTTCCCACATCGTGGTCTCGAGCCAGAGGCCGGGAAATTCGAGCTCATACTGCCCGTCGCGCTTTTCGAGGCGATATTCGGGCAGGCGGAAATCCTGCAGCCAGCGCAGGAATTCGGGCGAAAAGATCTGCTTGGAGCCGTAAAAGCTGTTACCGGCCAGCCAGATCATCTCTTTTTTTGAAAAGCGCAGCGACCGCGCGTGGTCAAGCTGCGCGCGCAGCTCGCTCTCGTCGATTTCGTCGCCCAGCCGCACGGTTTTCTTGCGGTTGATCAGCGAAAAGGTCGCCTCGACCTTAGGGTAGAGCCCCCAGATCATCTGCAGCATCAAAAGCTTGTAGAAGTCGGTATCGAGCAGGCTCCGGACGATGGGGTCCAGCTTCCAGGCGTGGTTGTACACACGCCGCGCAATATCCGTCTTCGCCATAGAAACGGCCCTTCCAACTCGCCCTTCGTCTCTAAGGGGTCGAGCCCGAAAAAGCCAGACGGGGATTTCTGGGAGCGGCCCTAGCCCTCGACGAATGCCTTGCCCACCGGGGCCGAGACGGCGCCAACCTGCTCCAGCTGGTGGGCGATACGGAGGGGAATATCCTCGCGCCACGGGGCCGCGACGATCTGGACGCCGATGGGCAGCGGCTGGTCGGGGAGCCACACCGGCACCGACACCACCGGCAGGCCGATGAACGAGAACGGCTGGGTGAAAATGCCGATGTGGGGCCGCAGCGGCATCTCCACGCCGCCGAAGACTGCGGTCTTCTGCCCGAGCTTCGGCGCCGTCATCGGCGTCGACGGCATCAGGATGGCGTCGAGCGCGCCGAACAGCGGCAGCACGCTGTCGCGGAAATGCCGGCGCAGCTTTTGCGCCTGCGCCACCCATGCTGCCGGCAGCAGCGCCCCGGCCAGCAACCGGTCGCGCACTTCGGGATCGAAGGCATCGGCCTTGGTCCGCAGCCGGTCGAGATGCAGCGCCGCGCCCTCGGCCATGGTGATGATGAAGGCAGCGGCCCGGGCCGACTGTGCGCCCGGGATGCCGACCACGCGGCTCGCTTCCAGCGCCTTGGCGACATGCAGCACGGCGTCACGGGCAAGGCCCTCGCCGGCGAAATAGCCGTCGGCAATGCCGATGCGGATGCCCGGAATGCCGTGCTTCAGCCGCGACGATACCGGCTCGTTGGCCCGTTTGGTCATGGCCGGATCGGCGTCATCGAAGCCCTGCATCACGTCATAGGCCAGCGCCAGGTCCCTGGCCGAACGGCCCAGCGGCCCGACATGATCGAGGCTGGCGACGAAGGGGAACGTGCGCGCCCGGCTC
>DASWWF010000118.1:0-3229 GCA_036401035.1 Devosia sp. | reverse complement strand
GGCTACGCCCGAATGGCTCGGACCACCCGCAGGGTGGTGGAGGGGGCGCAAAGGACTTATCAAGAGCCAAGTCCAAGGCCACGTGGCGCGATCTCGCGGCCCTCTCCCCCCTTGCGGGGGAGAAAGCGATTTTCTTGGCTTTAGCCGAAGGCTAAACCTTAGAAATCGCAAGAGAGGGGCGCGGGATGCTGACGTCGGCGCGGGGTGCCCTCCCCGTGCCATGCGCGGTCCCTCTCCCCCCGCAAGTGAAAACAAAAAGGGCCAGCGTCTCCGCCGGCCCCCTGAACTTACCGCGTCAGCGGCTTGTACGTGGCGCGCTTGGGGTTCACCGAATCCGCTCCCAGACGCCGGATCTTGTCGGCTTCGTAGTCCTGGAAGTTGCCTTCGAACCATTCGACGTGGCTGTCGCCTTCGAAGGCCAGCATGTGCGTGGCGAGGCGATCGAGGAACATGCGGTCGTGGCTGATGATCACGGCGCAGCCGGCGAACTCTTCCAGCGCCTCTTCGAGGGCGGCGAGGGTTTCGGTGTCGAGGTCGTTGGTGGGCTCGTCAAGGAGGAGCACGTTGGCGCCCGACTTCAGCATCTTGGCCAGGTGCACGCGGTTGCGCTGGCCGCCCGAGAGGTTGCCGACCTTCTGCTGCTGGTCGGTGCCCTTGAAGTTGAAGGTCGAGGTATAGGCGCGGGCGTTCATCTCGCGCTTGCCCAGCAGCAGGATTTCGCTGCCGCCCGAGATTTCCTCGTAGACCGTCTTGTTCGGGTTGAGGCTGTCGCGGCTCTGGTCGACGTAGCCCAGATGGACGTTCTCGGCCACGGTGATGGTGCCGCTATCGGGCTGTTCCTGCCCGGTGAGCATGCGGAAGAGCGTGGTCTTGCCGGCGCCGTTCGGGCCGATGATGCCGACGATGCCGCCCGGCGGCAGCTTGAAGCTGAGATTGTCGATCAGCGTGCGATCGCCAAACCCCTTCGAGATGCCCTCGACGGTGATGACGTTCTGCCCGAGGCGCTCACCCGGCGGGATGATGATCTGGGCCGAGTTCGACATGGTGCGGGCTTCGTTGACCTTGACCAGTTCGTCATAGGCCCGGATACGCGCCTTGGACTTGGCCATGCGCGCCTGCGGGCTCTGGCCCATCCATTCGCGCTCGCGTTCGAGCACCTTGGCGCGCGCCGCGTCTTCCGACTGCTCCTGCGCGAAGCGCTTGGCCTTGGCGCCGAGATAGGCCGAGTAATTGCCCTCGTAGGGAATGCCGCGGCCGCGATCGAGCTCGAGGATCCAGCCGGTGACATTGTCGAGGAAGTAGCGGTCGTGGGTGATGATCAGCACCGCGCCTTCGAATTCGCGCAGGTGCCGTTCGAGCCAGGCCGTGGTCTCGGCGTCGAGATGGTTGGTCGGTTCGTCGAGCAGCAGCAGGTCGGGTTTGCTCAGCAGCAACTGGCAGAGCGCGACGCGGCGGCGCTCGCCGCCCGAAAGCTTGGTCACATCGGCATCGGCCGGCGGGCAGCCGAGAGCCTCCATCGCCACCTCGACCTGGGATTCCAGATCCCAGAGGTTTTCGGCGTCGATCTTGTCCTGCAGCTTGGTCGCCTCGTCGGCGGTCTCGTCGGAATAGTTCATCATCAACTCGTTGTAGCGGTCGACGATGTCCTTCTTTTCCTTGACGCCCATCATGACGTTGCCGAGCACGTTGAGCTGCTCGTCGAGCGCCGGCTCCTGCGCCAGGTAGCCGATCTTGGCGCCCTTGGCCGCCCAGGCTTCGCCGGTGAAATCGGTATCGATGCCGGCCATGATCTTGAGGAGCGTCGACTTGCCCGAGCCGTTGGGGCCGAGCACGCCGATCTTGGCATCGGGGTAGAAGGAGAGGTGGATGTTGTCCAACACCTTCTTGCCGCCCGAGTAAGCCTTGGACATGCCGTGCATGTGATAGATGAATTCGCGTGCCATGAGGCGCCTGCATCCTGCCGATGAGAGAGATTTGAGCGCCTATGTAGGGGAAGGTGCGCACGAGGGCAACCGGGGCAGGCACTGACGCACAGGCCGCCCGAGCTTGCCGATATGGTCCCCGGCCCATAGGGTGCCGGCAAGACCATTCCGGGGGGAATATCCATGCGTCACCATTGCTTGTCCGCGGCCGCACTCCTGGCGGCGATGTCCTGTCCGGCGCCGGCCGCGGCAGCGGGGAATTTCGAGTTCGCGGTGGCCGCCGAGCCGGGACTGAGCCTCAGGATCACCGGCTACCGCGCCGATGGCAGCCAGCTCTTCGACAAGACGGCGGGACGGCCCGAGCAGCGCGACGGCAAGGACGTCTATATCGTGCGCATCGACGAGACGGTGGTCCACGACGGGCTGGCGCGCTGGTGCGCCGAAGACGCATCCGGCGCCTGGTCGGCGCTGCAGGACCATGACGGCGCGACGGCGCTTTGCGATGACCAGCCCAGCGAAACGCGCGGCCGCTACACGCTGATACCGCGATCGACGCTGGCCGCGGCGCCCCCTGCAGAGACCGCCGCTCCGGCCCCTGCTCCCGCCCTGACGGTGGCCGAGGCGGCGACCTGCGTACAGGCGGGCCTCAATTCCCTGGGCTATGATGCCGGACCTGCGGATGGCCAGATGGGCAAGCGGACACTCGGGGCGGCACTGGAATTCGCCAGCACGCAGGACGGCGCCCCCTACCCCGACCTGTCGGACCAGACCGCCGCCGCCTGGTGCGGGCAGCTCACGGCCGCCATCGCCGACGGCAGCGCCAGTGGTCCCGCCGACCACCTTGCCCGGTTCCGCTTCGGGCCCGATGTCGATGTCGCCACAGCGCGTGACGTGCGCGAGGGACTGGCGGACATCGCTGACTACTTCACCGCTTCGTTCGGGGATGCACTGCAGACGCCGGGCACCATCTATGTCTCGGCCGACGCCAAATGGCTGACCGACGCCTATGTGGCGCACCTCAAGGCGGGCGAAGGTATCAGGCGCGGCAAGATGGAGCACTTTTCCGGCTGCCATGGTGGCGAGGCCGGCTACGGCTTCATGTTCATGTGCAGCAAGTCCGACGTGTTCGACGGCGACTGGTTCGGGTCCGGCCGCCTGGCACAGCGCACCTTCGCCATGGCGCACGAATATTTCCACATGCTGCAATACGAGCGCGCAGTCGGCAGCCTGGCCGGCTGCTGCAGCGGCATCAACACCCTCAAGACGGTTGGCCCGCAATGGCTGGTGGAGGGGTCGGCCGAGTATGT
>DASWWF010000117.1:0-4123 GCA_036401035.1 Devosia sp. | reverse complement strand
GGAACGTCGGCATCCCAGGTGACGGACCGGGCTCGTTCGGCGATACGCTGATGCAAGTCGTCGTGATTGAATTGGGTCATTTCGGCCTCCAGCTGGCTCGGAATGGCCAAGTGGTAGAGGCAGCGCAGCGGCCCGGAACATCCCGAAATCCGGCTTAAGACCATAGTCTCTGCGACGTTCGACCAAGCAAAACGCCGCGATTGGCTGGTAACCGGGGGGAACTCGCCTTATTTATGCGCAATTGTGGCAGTCAACCTCTGCCACAATCCGGCATGCGTCGCGCCGGATGGAAATAGGAAAGGGAACTGGATGCCCAAGATCGCCCTGGTGGACGATGACCGCAATATCCTCACCTCCGTGTCACTGACGCTGGAGGCAGAAGGTTACAACGTCTCCACCTATACCGATGGCGCCTCCGGGCTCGAGGGGCTGACCAACGACCGGCCAGATCTCGCCATTCTCGACATCAAGATGCCCCGCATGGACGGCATGGAGCTGCTCCGCCGCCTGCGCCAGAAGTCCGACGTGCCGGTGATCTTCCTCACCTCCAAAGACGAGGAAATCGACGAGCTGTTCGGCCTCAAGATGGGCGCCGACGATTTCATCACCAAGCCGTTCAGCCAGCGCCTCCTGGTCGAGCGGGTCAAATCCATCCTCCGCCGCGCCGCGCCGCGGGACCCTTCGGGCGCCCCGGCCGGGTCCGAACCGCAGCCGGGCAAGGCGCTGATCGAGCGCGGTGCGCTGGTGATGGACGAAGAGCGCCATACCTGCACCTGGAAGGGCCAGCGCGTGACGCTGACCGTCACCGAATTCCTGATCCTGCAGGCGCTTGCCCTGCGCCCAGGCGTGGTCAAATCGCGCAATGCGCTGATGGACGCCGCTTATGACGATCAGGTCTATGTCGACGACCGCACCATCGACAGCCACATCAAGCGGCTGCGCAAGAAGTTCAAGGCGACCGACGACGACTTCGAGATGATCGAAACGCTCTACGGCGTCGGCTACCGGTTCAAGGAGCAATAGGCGTCAGTGGCCGTCACCGGGCACGAGCTGGATCACGACAAGCCTGCTGCAGACCGCTCGGCCAAGCCGGGCGGTTTCGGCGCCTTATGGCGCCGGGCGCAGGCATGGCTCATTCTCGCCTGGCGTTCGGTTGCCCGCTTCTTCGGCGCCACGATCTTTTCGAGCCTGGCGCAGCGCATCATCGTGCTCAACCTCGCCGGCCTCGCCGTGCTGGTGGTGGGTATCCTCTTTCTCAACCAGTGGCGCACCGGGCTGATCGACGCCCGGCTGCAGAGTCTGCGCGTGCAGGGCGAAATCATCGCCTCGGCCATCGCGGCCTCGGCCACGGTCGATAGCGACGTCATCACCGTCAATCCAGACCGGCTGCTGGAACTCAAGACCGGCGACGCCGTGTCGTCGCTGAGCTTTTTCGATCCGGCGCTGGAATTCCCGATCAACCCGGAACGGGTGGCGCCGCTGCTGCGCAACCTCGTCACCCCGACCAAGACGCGGGCTCGCATCTACGACAAGGAAGGGCTGCTGATCCTCGACAGCTCCAACCTTTACGCCCGTGGCGAAGTGCTGCGGCAGCTGGCGCGACCGCAGGACGGCACGGGGTTCTTCCTCTTTGACTGGTGGAACACGCTGATGGCGTGGCTGCCGGGGGACGATTTCCCGCTCTATCAGGAATATGGCGCCGACGAAGGCACCCGCTATCCGGAAGTCGCCGAAGCCATGGGCGGGCGCCCAACCGCTATCGTGCGCGTCGATGCCAAGCACCAGCTGGTGGTCTCGGTCGCGGTGCCGATCCAGCGCGTGCGCGCCACGGTGGGCGTGCTGCTGCTCTCGACCAATCCGGGCGAAATCGACCAGATCGACACCCAGGAGCGCTGGGGCATCATGCGCATCGCGCTGGTAGCCGCAGCGGTGACCATCATCCTGTCGCTGGCGCTGGCCGGCACCATTGCCGGTCCACTGCGCCGGCTCGCGGCCGCGGCCGAGAAAGTGCAGTCTTCGGCCACGATGCGCGCCGAAATCCCGGATTTCTCCGATCGTCCCGACGAGGTCGGCCACCTCTCCCGCGCGCTGCGGTCCATGACTTCGGCGCTCTACAACCGCATCGAGGCGATCGAACGCTTCGCAGCCGACGTCGCGCATGAGCTCAAGAACCCGCTGACCTCGCTGCGTTCGGCCGTGGAAACCCTGCCGCTGGCCAAGCGCGCCGAGGATCGCGAGCGGCTCAACGCCATCATCCAGCATGATGTGCGCCGCCTCGATCGCCTGATCTCGGACATTTCCAACGCCAGCCGGCTCGACGCCGAACTGGCGCGGCAGAGCGCCGATGTCGTGGATGTCGAAAAGCTGGTCGAGACGATGGTGTCGATCCACAAGGATCTGGCGGCTAACCGCAAGGTCGAGGTGATCCTCGCCAAGCGTGCCGGCAAGCAGGCGGCGACCGCGCTGGGGCATGACAGCCGGCTGGCGCAGGTCTTCAACAATCTCATCGACAATGCGGTGTCGTTCTCGCCCGAGGGCGGCACCGTCAATGTCGCGGTGAGCACCGGCGAAAACGAAATCACCGTGACCGTCAGCGACGAAGGCCCGGGCATCCGCGGCGACATTTCCCGCATCTTCCAGCGCTTCTACACCGACCGGCCGGAGGGCGAGCATTTCGGCGACCATTCGGGCCTGGGGCTCTCGATCTCCAAGCAGATCATCGAGGCCCACAAGGGCACCATCAAAGCCGAGAACCGGACCGACCGCACCGGCGCCCGCTTCACCGTGAAGCTCCGCCGCGCCATCGTGGAGAAGCCGCGCAAGTGAGCCAGCCCGAAAACGTCCACGCGACCGGGCTGGTACTGGGCAAGACCGGCCTCATCCTCCGTGGCCCCTCGGGCGCCGGTAAATCGCTGCTGGCGCTGGAATTGCTCGACGCCTGGGAAGCCCGGGGGCTTGTGGCCAAGCTGGTTTCCGACGACCGCATCGACGTCATCGCCGAAAAGGGTGGCCTCACGATGCAGGCGCCCAAATCGATCGAGGGGCTGGTGGAACTGCGCGGCCGCGGCATCGTCAGCCGGCCGTTCACCCGCAAGGCGCCGCTGCATCTGGTGGTGGACCTCGTGCCGACGCTCGAGCGCATGGTCGAGGAAGAGGAGCTCGTCACCGAACTCCTCGGCGTCACCCTGCCCCGCTGCCCGGTTCCGCAGGCCGGAATCATCGACGCGCGGCACCAGCTTCTGCTCATCAAGGAGGCATTGCGGGCCGTAACCCCCGTAAAGCCCGCGGCGCGTCAAAAAGACACTTGAATCCGAAAGTGTGCGGGGCAAAACTCCGCCCCACTTGCCGCCTCGGCATGCCGATTGGGGAATATGTATGATTGGCATGGTTCTGGTGACCCACGGGGCGCTGGCCATCGAATTCAAATCGGCTCTGGAGCACGTCGTCGGCCCACAGGATTTCGTGGAGACCGTCGCCATTGGCCCCGATGACGATATGGAAAAGCGGCGCAACGACATCCTCGCCTGCGTGGATGCGGCCGATCAGGGCGCCGGCGTGGTGATCCTCACCGACATGTTCGGCGGCACGCCATCCAACCTCGCCATTTCGGTGATGCAGAACCGCGAGGTCGAGGTGATCGCCGGGGTCAACCTGCCGATGCTAGTCAAACTCGCCCGCGTTCGCGGCGATCTCGACATCAAGACCGCCGTCACCCAGGCGGCCGAGGCCGGGCGCAAATATATCAACGTCGCCAGCGACACGCTTGGCGGCTAATCCAAATTTTGGCATCATAGCTCGATGGACACGGCGGCAGGTTCAGATCGGGCGCTCGCGCAGCAATTGACGATCGTCAATCGCAAGGGCCTGCACGCGCGTGCGTCGGCGCGCTTTGTCCGTACCGCCGAATGCTTCGATGCCGAGATCAAGGTCGTCCGCGACGGCCAGGCGGTGGCGGGCAATTCCATCATGGGCCTGATGATGCTCGGCGCCGGTCCCGGTTCGACTATCCTGGTGCAAGCCACCGGCAAACAGGCCCGCGAAGCGCTCGATGCCATCACCACGCTCGTCAACAACGGCTTTGACGAGGATAATGAAGGCGTGGCTCCAGCCTGATCCGCCGGTC
>DASWWF010000116.1:0-3712 GCA_036401035.1 Devosia sp. | reverse complement strand
GTGACGGTTTCGCCCTCGACAGTGGCGGCGGTTGGTTCGGTGCCTTCCTGCAGCGTGACGGTCTGCACCTCGACGCCCTCGGCCTGCAAGGCCTCGACCGTCTCCGGCCCGACATTGATGACCGCATCACCCTCGACCACGATCGAGTTCTCGATCACCGTGGTGTTGATGATGATATCGGGCTGTTCGACCACCGTGATGTAGTCGACCTCGATGATCGGGCGGACGAGGTCCTCGCGGCGGACCAACACCCAGTCGTCGTCCTCGACATTGCCGAAGCTGAAATTGACGCTGATCTGGAAGCCGTCTTCTTCCGGCGGCAGCGGGGCCCAGCCGACATAGTCGTCGCCACGGCGCCAGGCCACCCAGGACGGCGCCCAGCGATTGCCCGGCACCCAGCACCAGCCCAGCCGGTTGTCATCGATCCAGCGGCCATAGTGATAGACGGCCCAGGCAAACGGCTCCTCGGACTGGAAGTACCAGCCACGGTCGCGCATGTAGACCCAGCGCCCCTGCGTATAGGGCCGCCAGCGCACATCGACCTCGGGGCACCACACATACTTGTAGCGCGCATGGCGCACCCAGACGCCGTGCGGTTCGAGATCGTTGTAGAAGATGTTGAAACTGGCGCGAACTTCCTGCGCCTGCACGGTGGCGATGGCCGCCGGAACGAAGGTTTCGAGCGGAACTGCCGCGAGCAGGGCGGCAGTTGCCAGTCCTGAGAGCCATTTCGATCGCTGCATTTTTTCCTCTTCCCGTTTTCTTGTTGGAGCGAAGATGGTCGCGGCGTCCGGAAACGCACGCGCGACCGGCTTGCCAGCGGGCTTGGGCGTTGACCGCGCCCGTGCTGACCATGCGCCGATAACCAAGCAATCACGGGGTTGTTCCCCCTTCGGACCAAAGTCCCCACTGGCCGCGTCGCCAACAAAGACGAAGGCCGCCGAACGGGGGTTCGGCGGCCTTGGAAAGATTGAGCTCGGGGAGCGACTTATTCGTCGTCGTCATCCTGCGGCGGCGCCACGGCCATGCCGAGCGCGGCCATGTAGAGCTCGAGCAGCGCTTCCTGCTCCATGCGCTCGTTGGCATCCTGCTTGCGGATACGGATGATCTGGCGGAGCACCTTGGTGTCGAAGCCGTTGCCCTTGGCCTCGGCGTAGATCTCCTTGATGTCGTCGCTGATCGCCTTTTTTTCTTCTTCCATGCGCTCGATGCGCTCGATGAAGGCGCGGAGCTGGTCCTGCGCGACGCTGTCGCTGGAAACGGTATCGGCCATGCGTGGACCCCTTGTTTTTCGAGCCCCCGTTCAACAGCTTCGGCGGGTCCGGTTCAAGCCTAAACCGTCCCCAATCCACATCCGGGACAACTGTGATGGCGGACGCCCGCATTTCGGCCAAAACCACGGTTTAGCGGTTGACAGCGCCAGGGGCTCTGCGCACAACAAGCCGCGCCCCGAGCGTGATATTGCCCTGTCGTTAGGTCGATCCATTGCGCATTTTCCTGATCGTTGGCGGCGTTGTATTCGCGGTGATCGCCGCAGTCGGCGTCTGGCTGGTCATCCCGAAATCGCCGGCCACCGCCCAGAGCAGCCAGCTCGTCGCCCAGGCCACGACGCCCCAGGCCACTCCCAACGCCGCCGAACCGGCCAACGGCGCCACCGAGGCGTCCGAGGAGGAAGGCAGTCTGCGGGTCTGCAACCAGACGGCGAACCCGGTTTCCATCTCGCTGGGCTACCGCGCCGATCGCGGCTGGCAGTCCGAAGGCTGGTGGGTTGCCCAGCCGGCCGAGTGCAAGACCGTCTATTCCGGCAAGCTCGACGCCCGCTACTATTACATCTACGCGGCCGACGACATCGGCGGCGGCTCATGGGACGGCAACAACTACATGTGCACCCGTGACGAGACCTTCACCATTTTTGGTGTTGAGGATTGCCTTGCCCGCGGATACGAACGTACGGGCTTTTTCGAAATCGACACCCAGAACCGCAGCAACTGGATGCTCCAGCTCACCGATGGTGATGGTGTGAGCGCCGGCCCCGCTGATGGGACCGATGACGTGCCGCTCGACAGCGAGGGCCCCGCCGAAGGTGAAGAGATCATCCCCGGCGACCAAGAAGGATCGGGCGACTAACCCCGGTTCCGGCGACCGACAACACTGGTGCAGAAGGCTAAGTCACTCATGAGACGCTTGCGACGCGTAAAGATCGTTGCCACCCTTGGACCTGCGTCCAATGACGAGAAGACGATCGAGGAGCTGACTCGCGCCGGCGCCGACGTCTTCCGCATCAATATGAGCCATGCCAGCCACGATCTGCTCAAGCAGACCGTGACCCGCATTCGCGCCGTCGAGAAGCGCCTGAGCCATCCGATCGGTATCCTCGTGGACCTGCAGGGCCCGAAACTGCGCGTCGGCACCTTCGAGGGCGGCTCGACCATGCTCACACAGGGCGCGAGCTTCACCCTCGACGGCAACACCGCCCCCGGCACGGCCACGCGCGTGCAGCTGCCGCACCCGGAAATCATCGAATCCGTCTCGGTGGGCGACCGCCTGCTGCTCGACGACGGCAAGCTGCAGCTCAAGGCCACCAAGGTCGGCGGCGGCTCGATCGAGACCGAAGTCATCTATGGCGGCAAGCTTTCCGACAAGAAGGGCGTGTCGCTGCCCGATACGCTGCTGCCGGTCGGCGCGCTGACCGAGAAGGATCACGCCGATCTGCTCGCCGGCCTCGCCTGTGACGCCGACTGGATTGCGCTGAGCTTCGTGCAGCGCCCCGAGGACATCATCGATGTCCGCAAGATCGTCCAGGGCCGCGCCGGCGTCATGGCCAAGATCGAAAAACCGCAGGCCGTTGAACGGCTTGAGGAAATCATCAAGCTCTGCGACGCCTTCATGATCGCCCGCGGTGACCTCGGCGTGGAAATGCCGCTCGAACAGGTCCCCGGCCTGCAAAAGCGCATGATCCGCGTCGCCCGCCGCTTCGGCAAGCCGGTGGTCGTCGCTACCCAGATGCTCGAATCGATGATCACCTCGCCGGTTCCGACCCGCGCCGAAGTCTCGGACGTGTCGATCGCGGTGTTCGAGGGCGCCGACGCGGTGATGCTCTCGGCCGAAAGCGCGTCTGGCCAGTATCCGATCGAAGCGGTGACCATGATGAACAAGGTCGCCGTGTCGGTCGAGAACGACGTGAACTATCGCGGCATCATCCGCGCGCAGGCGACTGAGCCGGAAGCCACCGCCGCCGACGCCATCTCGGCCGCCACCCGCCAGGTCGCCGAAACCCTCGATCTGGCCGCCATCGTCACCTACACCTCGTCGGGTTCGACCGCCGTCCGCGCCGCCCGCGAGCGGCCCAGCAAGCCGATCCTGGCGCTCTCGCCGAACCTGCGCACCGTCCGCCGCCTCTCGGTGGTCTGGGGCGTGCACACGGTCGAGACCGAGGACGCCGTCAACCTCGAGGACATGGTCGACCGCGCCTGCGTCATCGCCTACCAGGAAGGCCTCGCCCGCCCCGGCGACCGCATCGCCATCACGGCCGGCATTCCGCTGGGCACCCCCGGCGCCACCAACATGCTCCGCATCGCCTTCGTCCGCCAGGACGGGGCTGGGTCGTCGTAAGGCGAACCACAGCACTGGATTTGAAAGGGCCCTGCGGGGCCCTTTTTGTTGTGCCGGGTGCCAGCGGGCCAGGCTCATCGTCGCGTGCTCCTCTCTTGCT
>DASWWF010000115.1:0-12809 GCA_036401035.1 Devosia sp. | reverse complement strand
ATGATCCTAGGGACAAAAGGGCGACGCTGTGGAATCCGGCGGGGGTCGGGCTGCGCGAGGCGTTGGGGGAGATCGGGGTCGCGGACGGCATCGTGGCGATCACTGGCGTCTTCGATCACTTTGTCGGCGACTATGACCGGTTTGCGCTGAGCGAGAGCCATCGGCTGCGCATTTCCGGGGGCCGGCCGTGTTTTGCGGGTGGGCATCCGCGGGTGGTGCTGGCGGCACAGGGGCTCCAGCCGGCGACGGTCGAGCTGATCGATGCCGAGGCGATGGTGACGACAACGATGTGGGCGAAGGGCGACGCGTAGAGCGCCGCCCTGTTCGCGCTACTCAGCCGGCTGGGCCAATCCGGCGGGAGTCGGTTGGCCGCGGCCCGAAAGGGTGCGCTGGCCGAGCAGGATGGTGAGGAAGGCGGCGGCGCCGGCGATCACCGAGACCCAGAAGCCGTTGCCGGGGCCGAAGGTGTCGACCACCCAGCCGGAGACGAAGGAGCCCAGCGCCATGCCGATACCGATGCCGGTCATCACCCAGGTGATGCCTTCGGTGAGCATGGCGGCGGGGACGCGGCGCTCGATGAGGCCAAAGGCGGTGATGAAGGTGGGCGAGATGGCGATGCCCGAGAGGAAGACCGCGAAGGCCAGCACCGGTACCGAACCGACAAAGAGCAGCGGCACGGCGGTGACGGCGAGGATGCCGAGCGCAATCAGCAGCTGCTTTTCGAGCGCGAGTTTCAAGTTCAGCGCGCCGACGATGAGGCCGACGACGAAAGAGCCGACGGCATAGACGCCGATGACGAGGCTTGCGGCGCCGGGTTCGCCCCAGGCTTCGGTGATGGCGACGGCGGTGACTTCGGCGGTGGCGAAGGTGGCGCCGACGAAGATCAGCGCGAGGGTGACGATCTGCACCGGGCGCTGGCGGATGGCGGACCTGCCGGAGGTGGCGGTGGCGCCAGTGGGCTTGGGCTCAGTACCACGCTGCATGATGAAGGCGAGCGAGCCGAGGGCAAGGAAGAGCGTGCTGGCGAGCAGGCCGGCTTCGGGGAAGAAGGCGACGGCGAGGCCGACCGAGATCGAGGCGCCGGCGATATAGACCAGCTCGTCGGCGGCGGATTCGAAAGCGAAGGCGGTGTTGAGTTCGGGACGATCGCGGAAGAGCTCGCTCCAGCGGGCGCGGATCATGGCCGGATAGCTCGGCATTACGGCGGCGGCAAGGGCCGTGGCGAAGAGGGTCCAGGCCGGCCAGGCCTGGTGCGTCGCGAGCATCAGCAGGGCGAAGGCGATGACGGCCACGAGTGTGGTGGGGATCAGCACGCGGGACTGACCGACGCGATCGACGACGCGCGAAATCTGTGGCGAGACCAGTGCATTAGCGAGCGCATAGGTGGCGGAAACGGCGCCGGCGAGCCAGAACTCGCCATGGGTCTGCGACAGCATCGCGACGATGCCGATCGGGGCCATGGCCATGGGCATGCGGGCGACGAAGCCGGCGGCGGCAAAGCCCCGGGCGCCGGGGGCGCGAAAGATCTGAGCATAGGGGTTGGGCATGTCAAAAGTCCTCGACATTTGATGATGCGCCACCTACATGTTCACATACGCGGCGTATGCGAATGGAGATAGAGACATACGCAGCGTATGTCAATTAACATACGTGACGTATGTGAGGAATGTCTTGCCATGGCGCGCAGCCGCAGCGAAATGATCGCCGAAACCCGGGGCAAGCTGATCGCGGCCGGCCGCAAGGCGTTTGCCGAGCGCGGCTATGCGGAAGCCTCGATGGACGATTTCACCGCCGCGGCGGGTCTGACGCGGGGCGCGCTCTACCACCATTTCGGTGACAAGCGCGGGCTGTTCGAGGCGGTGGTCTCGACGATCGACGCGGAAATGACGGCGCGGATCGAGCTGCTGCAGGCGGAGGCGCCGTCGGCCTGGGAGGGCTTCATTCTCTGGGGCACCGCCTATATCGAAATGGCGCTGGAGCCCGAGATCCGGCAGATTCTCCTGCGCGACGGACCGGCGGTACTGGGCGATCCGGCCTCGTGGCCGACGACGAACACCTGCATCGGTACGTTGAGCGGGATGGTCGAGGCGCTGATCGCGGACGGCACGATCCGGGCGGTGGATGCGGAGGCGACGGCGCGGCTGCTGACCGGCGCCTCCTGCTATGCGGCGACGTGGATCGCCAATGCGGACGATCCACCGGCGGTACTGCCGCGGGCCACGGCCGGCTATCGCGACCTCGTCGAAGGATTGCTCAAGCGCTGACGTCGAGACGGCGGGCGCTGGCCTAGCTGGCGGCCACCTCCCGCGCGGCCTCACGGGCGGCGGCGAGGGTCGCGTCGATCACCGCATCGTCGTGGGCCGAGGAGACGAACCAGGCGCCGCGTTCGAGGATGCGGACATTGCGGCGCAGCATGGCGAAAGCGAAGCGGGCATAGAGGGCTTTGTCGGAGCGGGCGATGTCGCGGTAGTTGCGGGCCGGTTGGTCGAGGCCGAAGGCGGTATGGAAGACCAGCGGGAAACCGGTGACCTGGGCCTTGATGCCGGCTTCGGCGAGGATGTCGCGGAGCCCGTTCTGCAGGCGGAGGCCGCGGGCGCCGGTGGTTTCGTAGTGCTCGGGCGTCAGGCCTTCTAGGGTGGCGATCATGGCGGCGAGGGCCACCGGCTGGGCGTTGAAGGTGCCGCCATGCAGCACGCCGGCCGTGGCGAACATGTCGAGCAGGTCGGCCCGGCCGACGACGGCGGCGACCGGGAAGCCGTTGGCGATGGCCTTGGCGAAGATCGAGAGGTCCGGGGTGACGCCGAACAGCTCCTGCGCGCCGCCGCGGGCGAGGCGGAAACCGGTGATGACTTCGTCGAAGCAGAGCAGGGTGCCATTGGCGCGGCAGGCGGCGAGCGTGCCTTCGAGGAAGCCGGCGGCCGGACGGATGGCGCCCTGGTTGCACATGGCCGGCTCCATGATGACTCCGGCAACGTCGCCTTTGGCGAGGCGGGCCTCGAGGCGGGGGAGGTCGTTCCAGCCCATGATCTCGAAGCCGGCCATTTCGAAGGGCAATTGCCCGAGGCTGCCGGCGACCGGCACGGGCGCGTCGTCGGGGCCGGCGGCGTTGAGCGCCGGGGCGGTCGACCAGAGGATGTTGTCGAACCAGCCGTGATAGTGGCCTTCGAACTTGATGATGGTCTGGCGGCCGGTCTTGGCCCGCATCAACCGGAAGGCAGCCTGGGCGACTTCTGAGCCGGAGGAGCCGAAGCGGACGCGTTCGGCCGAGGGGATGCGCTCGCAGAGGAGGCGCGCGGCGTCGGCCTCGATCGGCGCCTGGCCGGCAAAGAGGATGCCTTTGTCGACCTGGGCCTTGACGGCATCGCGGACGCCGAGCGGGCTGTGGCCGAGCACCATGGCGCCCATGCCGCAGTAATAGTCGATCAGCCGGTTGCCATCGACATCGTAGAGATAGGGCCCCTCGCCGCGCTCGAAGACCAGCGGGCCCGGCTGCATGCCCTGACGGAAGTGGCTGTTGACGCCGCCCGCAATCCACCGGCTGTGCTCGGCAATGCGCGCAGCCGACTTCGAGAATTTGGCCTGTTCACTCAATTTGGTTCCCCCTCGCGACGGCCAACAAAGCAAAGCCGGAGGCAGTTGCCAACTGGCCAAATCTCCTATGTGGTACCGGAACCATGCACTTTGTTGAGGGGCAAATCATGCGCATATTCCTGGCGACGCTCGGTACCGAGACCAATACGTTCGCCTCGTTCCCGACCAGCATCGAGGATTTCCGCCGCGGCTGCTGGGTGGAGACCGGGGCGATGAGCGTCAGCCGCAACCCGTGGATCGCGCCGGCGCAGACCTGGGTGACGCGGGCCAAGGCGCTGGGCTGGGAAGTGGTGGAGAGCCTCTATGCCTTTGCCGAACCGGCGGGGGTCACGATCGGCAGGGACTATGAGGCGATGCGCGACCGCATCCTTGCGGACCTCGCGGCGGCCGGGCCGGTGGATGCCGTGATCATGTTCCTCCACGGCGCCATGGTGGCGGAGGGCTATGACGACTGCGAGGCCGATTTTGTCAGCCGGATGCGGGCGCAGGTGGGGCCGAAGGTGAAGATCGGGCTGGAGCTTGACCTGCATGCGCATCTCGACCAGCGGCTCATCGACCCCACCGACATCATCGTCTTCTACAAAGCCTATCCGCATATCGATTATGCCGAGCGGGCGGACGATCTCTTCACGCTGATGCAGCGGACGCTCGAGGGCGAGATCGACCCCAAGATGGCGATCTTCGACTGCAAGGTGATGGGACTGTTCCCGACGACGCGCGAGGACGGGCCGATGCCGCAGTTCGTCGCGGAGATGTTCGCGGCCGAGGGCAAGGACGGGGTGCTGTCGCTGTCATTGAACCACGGTTTCCCCTGGGCCGACGTGCCGCATGCCGGGGCCAAGATGCTGGCGGTGACCGACGGCGATCAGGCGCTGGCCGAGCGCAAGGCCGAGGAATTCGGGCGCAAGTTCTACGCCATGCGGGCCGAGGCGACGTTGCCGTTCGTACCGCTGGCCGAGGCGATCGCCGAAGCGAAACGGCCCGGCAGCAAACCGCTGCTGATGGCCGATACGTCGGACCAGACCGGCGGCGGCGCGCCGGGGGACACGACGCATATGCTGCGGGCGATGATGGAGGCGGGCATCCGCAACGCCACCTATGGGCCGCTCTGGGATCCGCTGGCGGTGGGGATCTGCTTTGCGGTGGGCGTGGGGGCGAAGCTGACGCTGCGCATCGGCGGCAAATACGAGCCGCATTCGGGGCCGTGCCTCGACGTGCAGGCGGAGGTGCTGCATCTGGCGCGCAACAGCTGGCAGGATCAGCTCAGCAACGAAAAGGTGCCGATCGGCGATATCGCGGTGATCCGGGTCGAGGGCATCGAGATCGTGCTCTCGACCAAGCGGTTCGGGGTGTTCTCGCCGACCCTCTTTACCCGGCATGGCATCACGCTCGAAGACAAGCAGGTGATCGGGCTCAAGAACCTCTATCGTCACAAGGACGTGTTCGCGCCGCTGGTCCGGAGGCAGCTCTTTGTCGCCACCCCCGGCGCCTGCCCGCCCGACTGGGCGAGCATTCCCTTCAAGCGGGTGCCACGGCCGCTGTGGCCGCTCGACCCCGATCCGCTCGGTTAGGCCGGCTGCGGCGAACCGGCAGCAGGATTGTTGCCCGCACCTTCGTCGTCGACGTTGCGGCTCGCCGGCGGGAAGACCAGTGCGAGAGCGGCGCCGCCGATGCCGATGGCGGCCGAGGCGATATAGAGCCAGTGGTAGGTGCCGAAGGTATCGTAGAGCCAGCCGCCGCCAACGGGGCCGCCCGCCATGCCGATGCTCGACACCATCACCAGGGCGCCCAGCACGGTGCCCATCACCTTCTGGCTGAAATATTCCCGGGCCAGCACCGAATAGAGCGGCATGACGCCGCCATAGGCGAGGCCCAGAACCGCCGCGAGCGCATAGAACTGCGTCAGGTCGGCGACGTAGATATAGGTGTAGATGCCGATGGCCTGCAGGGCGAGACCGGCGACGATGACGCGGCGGACGCCGAGGCGATCCGCGGCGACGCCGAACAGCAGGCGGCCGAAGAGGCCGGCAAGGCCCTCGACGCTGTAGATGCTGGCCGCTGCCAGTGCCGACGCACCGCAGATCATGGCGTAGCTGACGGTGTGGAAGATCGGGCCGGAATGGGCCGCGCAGCAGAGGAAGAACACGCCGGCCAGGACGATGAACTGGGGCGTCTTCAGCGCCGACCACGCCGTCTTCGGCTTGGTGGTGGATGCGGCCGCGGAGGGCGCGGGCACCGGCGTTTCGTCGGCGGCGGGGGCGCGGCGGATCAGCAGGGCGGCAGGGATCATCACCACGAGGGCGCCGGCGGCGATCCAGAACATGGCGCTGCGCCAGCCGATCTCGCCGATGAGGTAGCTCGCAAAGGGAGTGATCACCATCGGGGCGACGCCGCCGCCGATCGAGACCAGCGACACGGCGAGGCTGCGATGCTTGTCGAACCAGCCGAGGGTCGTTGACATGATGGGCGCGAAAAAGGCGCCGCCCGAGGCGCCGACAAGGCCGCCATAGGCGAACTGGAAAACGAGGAGGTCGGTGGCGGTGCTGGCGAGCAGCAGGCCGCCGCCGAGCAGGACCGCCGCCATCAGCACCACCGGCCGGGCGCCGATGCGGTCGCTGAGCGTGCCCCAGGCGAAGCCGGCGATACCCATAACGATGAAGCCCACCGTCATGGCGCTGGAGATACCGGCGCGGGTCCAGCCGGTGTCCTCCGCCATGGGCTGCAGGTAGACCGGCAGCGCGAACATGGCGCCCATGGCGACGCAGGTGATGAGGGCGCCGGCGGCGACCACGACCCAACCGTAATTTCTCGTCATTTCTCGACTTCCCTCAGGAGCATCCTGCCACATTGACGAACGAACGGCGCGCCGTTCGACAGGTCAGGCCGGATTTATATGCTTAAGCGGAGACTTAACTGATGGGTTTTGGTTAAGTCAATAGTTTAGTATTGAGTGCACACGCGGTCGAGTCACCCTCCCCGCAACGGGGGAGGAGACCCGACTGACAGGCCGTGCCGGTCACGCCGCCGCGCGCTGCTCGATCAGGCTCTTGAGACTGCCCGTGATGTAGCCCGACCAGGCGCTGGAGCAGTCGGAGAAGCATTCGACCTGCGGCACGAGGCCCATATGGGTGAAGCGGAGTTCGGTCTGGTCGCCCTTGCGGGTGATGTCGAAGACGATGTCCGTGCCGGTCCATTCGGTCTTGTCGGCGACGAAACCGAGTTCCGCGTCGGTGACGCGCCAGACGAGGCGATGGCCGGGAACGAATTCGGTCACCTTCTGGGTGCTGCGATGCAGGTCGGCGTAGCGATAGGTGAAACTGTCGCCCAGGCGCCGGCTGTCGCCCTCGATCTCGCCGTGCCACCAGCCGCGGATGTTGGTGATGGCGTCGAACACCTCGATCGGCGTGCGGTCGACGGTGATGGTGGTGGTGAAGTCCTGCATGGTCGTCTCCTTTGGTTGAACGGGCAAAGCTCTGCCGTCACGGGACGCGGGGGTCGCGCCCGTCCGGCGGATCGGGTGGTGGTCTGGTCAGTGGGGCGGGTCAGTCGTCAGGGATCGAGCTGCACGCCCTCGAGCTTGAAGTGGTCGATATAGGCCGACTGCATGGTGCGGAAATCCATGTCGCGGCGGAGCGTGCCGCCGGTGACCATGATGCCGAGCCGTTCGAGGAAATCGTGCCAGCCGGGCAGCATCAGGGCGCTGGTGAGATAAGGCATGCCACGGTGGCTGAGGACGAGGCGGGTGCCGTCGCCTTCGGGGGTCAGCTCGTAGCGGATAATGGCATCGGTCGAGTGGGTGTTGGACCAACTGAACTCGAGGACACGCGGCGGATCCCAGACGCGAACGGTGCCGGTCGAGCCGTGGATGCTCTCGGTCATCAGGTCGAAGCGGCCGCCGACAAAGGGCTCGACATTGGCCGCGCCCATCCAGTCAGCGAGGCGGGCCGGGTCGGTCAGCGCGGCCCAGACCGTTTCGACCGGGCGCGGATAGTGGCGGACGAAGCGGACGTCGAGCTGGTCGCCGCGGCGGTCGATAGTGGGGAATGCGGCAGCCATCAGTCGGTCCTCATCAGGTGGTCGCCCAGGGCATCGAGCTTGCCGGTCCAGAAGTCGCGATAGGGCGCGAGCCATTGATCGAGCTCGACGAGCGGGGCGGGGTCGAGGCTATAGAGCCGGCGGGGGCCATCGACGCGGATGCTGACGAGGCCGGCGCTGTGCAGGGCCTTCAAATGCTTGGAGACATTGGGCTGGGGCAGGGCGAGGGCCTCGACCAGGGCGCCGGCGGGCTGTTCGCCCTGACGCAGCAAGGCGAGTATGTCGCGGCGGACGGGATCGGCAATGGCGGTGAAGGTAGACATGCAGTTATATGCCGACAAATGCATATTCCTGTCAAGGCATATGATCGGAGTGCCGCGACGTGCCGCGCTTGCCTCCCGGGCCGGGGGGCACTATTGGCCTAGCCGCACATCCTTGTTGAGGAACACCAGATGACCATCACCCGCTATCAGCCGGGCAAGCGCCTTGCCGCTGCCGTCAAGCACAACAACACGCTCTATCTCTCTGGCCAGGTTGCCAACAACGCGACCGCCAGCGTCGAAGAGCAGACCAAGGACATCCTCGGCCAGATCGACGGCCTGCTCAAGGAAGCCGGCGCCGACAAGTCCAAGCTGCTGATGGTCAATATCTACCTGCCGAACATGGCCGATTTCGCCGCCATGAACGCCGCCTATGACGCCTGGGTGGACAAGGCGAACCTGCCGGCCCGCGCCACCATCGAGGCACGGCTGGCCGATCCGAACCTGCGCGTCGAGATCTCGGCGATCGCCGCTCTCGACTGATCAGGCCTTTTTGGCCGCCTTCCTGGCAGGCGCTTTGGCGGCAGGCTTGGCCTTGACCGCCGGAGCGCTGACCTTGGCGGCGGCGGCCTTGAGCTTGGGCTTTTCGGCCGTCTTGGGCGTCGGCCTGGATTTGGCCGGCGCCGGTTCTGCGGGGCTTATGGCCTTGCCCTTGGGCCTGGCGGATTTCAGCGCGGCAGCGGTCCTGGCGGCCGTCGCCTTGGCCTTGGGTTTGGCGCTGATATCGGGCGCCGGCTCGGACGCTTTCATCCAGTAATGGTCGGCCATGCCGTCGGGGCGGCCATCGGCCTCCCACATCAGGTAGGCGCGGTCGCGGATGGCGTCCTCGTTCAGAGGGGCTGAGATAGATCTGGCTTTGGTGGGCACTTCAAATCCCCTAGTTTCAGGGACCCGCCGCGGACGCAAACAGCGGCGACTCCCGCAGCTGACGAGATGAGCCTAACGCCCGGAGCCCCTGCGCCGGAAGAGGCCCACGCGCAGATCAGCCCTGCGCGGTGGATAATCTCACCAGCGTCAAAAGTGTATTTGCGTTAACCAAACTTCACTATCGTCCAAGACTGGTGATTCTGCCTTTGGGACCAGTGTATTGGAATGGATGAGTCCGGGATCGACCTCCGCGGCGTAATCGGTCTGCTGCGGCGCCAATTGCGGCTCATCGTCGGAACCATCGCGGTGATCGTCGTGCTGGCGGCCATCGTGGTGTTCTCGCTCACCCCCACCTATACGGCCACGACGCTGGTGCTGGTCGACCCCAGCAACAAGAACCTGCTCGATCCGGCGGCCGAAATGATCGGCGCGTCGTCGGAGAATGCGCGGGTCGACAGCGAAGTGGAAATCCTCCGCTCCGATGCGGTGATGCTCGAAGTGGTGCGGGCCAACAATCTGGTCAGCGATCCTGAATTCGGCGTGCAGCTGGGCATGCTGCAATCGGTGCTGGCCTTCCTGCGGTTGCGCGACGACGCCGCGCCAACCGGCAACGAAGCGCTGCAATCGGTGCTTCAGAAGCTGTCGCGCTCGATTTCGGTGCAGCGCCGTGGCCTCACCTATCTCGTCACCATCGCGGCGACCTCGCGCGACCAGGAAAAGGCCGCGATGCTCGCCAATGAGGTGGCGCGGGCCTATATCGACGCGCAGGTGCGGGCCAAGATCGACTCGGCGCTGGCGGCTCGCGACATCCTGCAGAGCCGGCTCGCCGATGCGAGTGCGGCCATCGTGCAGTCGGAAGAGGCCTTCGACACCTTCATCGACAACAATATCGAGCGGATCGGCGGCAGCAGCGGCAACCAGGCGGTGCTCGAACTGCGGGCCCGGCTGCAGTCGGTCAATGCCGATCTCGACCGGGCCTCAGGGCAGGTCAACGCCATCGATACCGGCATTGCCAGCCAGAGCTGGGCGGTGGTGGCCAATACGCTGCAATCGGAAGCGCTGAACGAGCTCGAGCGGCAGCGGCAGGAAATCGCCGCCAGCCTCGCGGCGGCCAGCGAGGGCAGCCAGACGCAGGTCAATCTGCGCGCCGAACTGCAGCGCATCGAGTCCGGGCTCGCCGATACGGCGCGGCAGGAATCCTCGGCGATGCGCACGCAGGTGATCGAGAGTCGCGAGCGCGCCGACACGCTGCGCCAGCAGCTGCGTTCGACCATCCTCACCAGCAACCTGCCGGCCGATGTGCTGACGGGGATCTACCAGCTGCAGCAGAATTCCGAGATCGCCCGCAACCAGTACCAGACGCTGCTGGCGCGCGTGTCCGACGTCGAACAGCAGGCGAGCCTGCAGATCGCCGACAGCCGGGTGGTGTCGCCGGCGCTGGCGCCGATGCAGCCGTCGTTCCCGAACCCGCCACTGTTCATGCTGATGGCGCTGCTGTCGGCGGTGGCGCTGGGCGTCGGCCTCGCCTTCCTCTACGAGAACTACATCGGCGGCTTCACCACCGAGGGGCAGGTGTCCGCGGTGCTGCGACTGCCTGTCGCGGCGGTGATCCCGAAACATCGCAGCAGCAAGAATGCGCCGCCGGTGGGCACCGAGGCGGGGGATTCCGCCGCCAATACGCTGATCACCTCGCCGCTCTCTGTCTACGCTGAAACGGTACGTCGCGTCCGTGCCGAGATCGACCAGGCGCTGCGCCGGGCCGATGAAGGCGGACCGCCGCGGGAGCCGGGCCAGAAGGGTCCGGGCAAGGTGCTGATGGTGTCGTCCGCCGCGCCCGGCGAGGGCAAGACCACGATGGCGCTCTCGATTGCCCGCGCCTATGCGATTTCGGGCCGCAGCGTGCTGCTGATCGATGCGGATCTCCGCAAGCCCTCGATCCATCGCCAGATGGGCGTCGAGGCCTCGACGGGCCTCCTCGAACACCTGATGAAACCGGCCAATGAAGAGGGTCTCTCGGACATTCTCTTTACCGAAAGCCAGACCGGGCTGCTCGCCCTCGTCGGCGCCCGCCGCAGCGACATCCCCACCGACCAGGTGATTGCGTCGAAAGCCTTCGACGACCTGATCCAGCTCGCCCGTACGCATTTCGAGATGGTGGTGATCGATACGCCGCCGGTGGGTCCGGTGGTGGACGGGCTCTATCTAGCCAAGTTCGCCGATGCCATTGCCTTTGTGGTGCGCTGGGCCTCGACCAGCCAGCGCGATGCCCGCGATGCGGCTCATAGTCTCGAAAGCGCAAAACGCCCGGGCGTGCCCACGCTGGTGATATTGAATCAGCAAGAAGGCAGTGCTGCATCGTACCGCAACAAATATGCGGGCTATTACAACGAAGCCTATTAGGCCGATGTTAAGAGAAATCGGTGGACTCTCCTCCACAGGGCCAGAAATAGCGGCCTGAGTTCGGTGCGCCCGAAGCGGTGCGGTGTGCAGGAGACGGTCTACTCGTCTCCGCCCTGAGATGAGACGACCCGTCGATGCTGTATGACGCCGAGGGCCTCCATAACGCCGGCGAGGCCGCCGAATTCCCGGTGCCAGCCGCCTGGACCGACCACCGCGTTGCTGCGCGCCCGCGTCTGCAGCTCATGGTCAAGCGCGGCTTCGACATCGCCGCCTCGCTCGGTCTCATCATTCTCTTCGCGCCGCTAATGGCGCTGATCGCTCTCTCGATCATGCTCGTCGACCGCATGCCGGCGCTCTACCGGCAGCAGCGCTATGGCCGCGGCGGCGTGGTCTTCAGCATTCTGAAATTCCGCACCATGACGGTCGCCGAGCCCGGCCGCGAGTTCACCCAGGCGACGCCGGGCGACGCGCGCATCACCAGGCTGGGTGCCTATCTCCGCCGTACCAGCCTCGATGAACTGCCGCAGCTCTTCAACGTGCTGATCGGCCACATGTCGCTGGTGGGTCCGCGCCCGCATGCGCTGAGCATGGAAGAAAATATCGTGGCCCGCTATCCTTGGGCCACCCAACGCCTCGACATGCGCCCCGGGATGACCGGGCTGGCGCAGATTCGTGGCCTCCGGGGCCCCACCCGCCGCAAGGACGATATTCTCCACCGCATTGAAGCGGACGTCGACTATGTCCGCGGCTGGGGACTGGGACGGGATCTGATGATCATCGCCCGCACGCCCGGCGCCTGGATCTTCGGCAAGAACGCGCACTAAAGCGCGTTACAGCACCCGCACCCCATCACTATCCACCCGCACCGCCGTCAGTACGCCGCTGGCGTAGCAGGCGGTATCGATGCTGGCGCGGTAGGGGGTGAGTTCGGGGGTATCGACAGGGGTGTGGCCGTGGATGACGACGCTGCCGAAGTCGTGGTCGGCGTCGAGGAACTCGCGGCGGATCCACATCAGGTCGCGGTCCTGCTGCCGGCTGGCCTCGATACCGGGGCGGAGGCCCGCATGGACGAAGATATAGCCGGGGACGGTGAGGATCACCGGCAGGTTGCGCAGAAATGCGATGTGCTCATCCGGGATGAAGGCCTGGAGCAGCTGCTGCTTGGCGGTGGCGCGGCCGGAGGCGGTGAGTTCGGCGATCTGGGTGGCGCTGAGGCCATAGGAGGCGAGGGTGGCCTCGATGCCCCAGCCGACCCAGGTCTCGATGGCGCGCGGATCCTCGATGGCGGCCAGCATGGCTTCGTCGTGATTACCACGGAGGCAGATGCGGGAAAAACCGGCCGGCGGGCGGGATGTCAGGTGGTCGAGTACCTGCGCCGAGCTGGGGCCGCGATCGACATAGTCGCCGAGCATCACGATCCATTTGTCGCCCGGCGTTTCGGCGGCGTCGGCGACGATGCGGGCCTCGAGCGCCTTGAGGGCATCGAGGCAGCCGTGGACGTCGCCGATGGCGTAGATCAGCGCCGGGCGTTCGGCGGCCGAAAGGCGGGGAAGCGGCGTCGCCGCCACCCGCTCGGAGCGGTTGAGGAGGCTGTCG
>DASWWF010000114.1:0-5449 GCA_036401035.1 Devosia sp. | reverse complement strand
GGGGGACCGGCGAAGCCGGTGGGTGGGGGTGCCGCCTGCACCGGCCCCGAGATGGATCAGCATAAGAGCCCCAAAACCCCCAAATGCAAAAACCCCGCGCCAGGCGGATGGCGCGGGGTCGCAGTTCGGCAGTTCTTGGGGGCTGCCTATATCGCAGCCTCAGATGCGGCTCAGTTTGACGGTCTGGCAGAAGAGGCCCTGGCAGCCATTGACCTTGAGGCTGTCCTCGCCGGTCATGACCATCGTTCCGGCATAGGTGTCGCCGGCATGCTTGACCGTGCCGCTCCACTTGTTCTCGGTCGACTGCGTGCCCTGCACGATGACCTGGTTCAGGTACTGCCGGTTCACGTCATCCTTGTCGCGCAGCCAGATCAGGCGCGCACAGAGGGCGTCGCTGCCGCACTCGGTGATCTTGTAACGGCTCTTGCCGTCGTCGGCCTGCCAGGTACCGGTGGGGTCGGCTGCGAGAGCCAGCACGGGCGCGGTAGCGAGGCCCAGCGCGAGAGCGGCGGCAGCGAATTTTCTTGCGAGGTGCATGTGAATGCGTCTCCGTGTTCAGATCAGGGTCATGTCTTGGTGTTGCTCCCATAAGTGGGGACTTTGTCTGAATCTTGAATAACAGGTCCGTTCATCTGGCGTTCAGGAACCGGGCCATGATGCGGCGCTCAAAAGACAGCCATGCTGACGCATTCCTGAACGCCCCACTCACCGGCCATTCACCCCGCCACATTTGCCGCCCCGGCATGAGCGCCCCACAGCCGATGACAATCTGCTCACGAAGCCGTGATCGCCGATCGTGCCCCCTCCTGCCTCCTCCACCGCTCCCGGGGACAACTTGTGCGCTCGAGCCGCGCCACGGCCGCCGGCACGTCCGATCGACACGGCCAACACCACGGCGCTCGTCAGGGCCACCGCCTCGCTGCCAGCTTACAGCCTGGTTTTGTGCACGATTTTCCAGGCTGCAGCCTGGTTTTATGATATCGTTTTCCAGACTATAACCTGGAATTAATCGATATACCCCAGGTTATAGCCTGGTCGTGGACAGGTGTTTACCCAGATGAGAAGCCATTCCAATCGCTTAGCGAGAAAGCGCCTCGACACAAAACTGGCGCCGTTTCGAGCCCTGACGACGATCGACATGCCCCGCACCGGCTGGCTTCGGGCCATTCGGCAAGCTCTGGGCATGAGCAGTCGCCAGCTGGCAGACCGACTCGGACTCGCGTCGCAAAGCGTGGACGACATGGAGAAAACCGAAGCCACGGGTACGATCCGGCTCGATACCCTGCGCCGGGCTGCCGCAGCGCTCGATTGTACCCTCGTCTACGCCCTGGTTCCCAACCAGTCGCTGCAGGCAATGGTCGAGCGGCGCGCGCGGGCCCTGGCCACAGCTGCGCTGGACCGGGTCGACCAGACCATGGCCTTGGAAGACCAACGGGTTGAGAACCCGGACCGCGAAGAGCTCATCGAGGACTACATCCGCCAGCATATCCGCGATCGCGATCTGTGGGAGCGGCGGTGACCGCCGGCTTCGAGCAACCTGACGGCGCCACGCCCCTAACGCCCGAGGAACTGCGTGGCCTCAAGCCTGCCTGGATCACCAGCCGCCGCGATCTCGACGAAGCCGAGGAGGCCAATATCCTGCGCGGCCTCGCCTGGACGCAACGCGCCCGAGGCGACGGCCTCTCGGAGGAGTTCGTGCTCCGGCTGCACAAGCAGATGTTCGGCGATGTCTGGCAGTGGGCCGGCACCATCCGCCATCGCGAGACCAATATCGGCACACTGCCGCACCAGATCAGGCCGGCGCTGCGCGAGCTGCTCGACACGGCGCGCTGGTGGCGTGAGCAACGCCCCTTCCCCATCGACGAGATCGCGGTTCGCCTGCACCACCGGCTGGTGCAGATTCATCCGTTTCCCAACGGCAATGGCCGGCACACCCGGCTGATGGCGGATTTGCTGGTCGAAGAGCTCGGCGGCGACCCGTTCACCTGGGGCCGCCAGAACCTGGTGGCGGCCGGGCCGCTGCGCGCAAGCTACATCAGCGCGCTGAAGCAGGCGGATGACGGCGACATCGCCGCCCTGCTCGCCTTTGCCCGCTCCTAAATCTCCTCCGGCGGTTCCCAGTTGGGCCAGTCGGCGACGTGGTCTTCCCATTCGCCGGGTTTGACCTTGGTCTCGCTGATGGTGCGGCCGCGGACCGAAACGCCCACGGCGGCGACGGTTTCGGGGTCGCCCGAGATCAGCGGGTGCCACCAGGCGAGGCCCTTGCCTTCGGCGATGCGGCGATAGGCGCAGGTCACCGGAATCCACGAGATCGTCCGCACATTCTCGGCATTGAGCTTGATGCAGTCGGGCACCAGGCTCAGCCGGTTGGGGTAGTCCGAGCACTTGCAGCTTTCGCCGTCGAGCAGGCGGCAATGCACGTCGGACGTGTAGATTTCGCCCGAATCCTCGTCCTCGAGCTTCATCAGGCAGCAGCGGCCGCAGCCGTCGCAGAGGGCCTCCCACTCGGCGGTGCTCATCTCCTCGAGCGTCTTTTCTTCCCAGAATGCCAATTGCTGCCTTTCGTTACCGCTTTGCACTTGCGGGAAACTCGTCCCGATCATAATCCAGCGATGCTCTTGCGTACCGGGCCCGAAACGGGAAGACTCGGGCTCGCGCCAGCGTCCGGAGAACACGGTGCAGGATCCGTTCTACCACAAAGAGAAGCGCAAGAAGAAAACCCGCATGCTCGATGCGGATGCCTGGCTCGATTCCATTCTCTATGAGAGCTGGCAGTCGCTGGGCCGCGGCTACACGCGCGTGCAGGATTTCTTCTCGATCTTCCATGTCTCCGGCTTCAAGCGCTTTTTCGTCGAGATTTTCTCGGACGGGTTGAGTTTTCTCGCCATCGGCCTCGTCATCATGACGGCCCTGGCGCTGCCCGCCTTCGACGCCACCGCCTCGGGCAAGTTCAACAAGGCCGAGGATTACTCCGTCCTCTTTCTTGATCGCTACGGCAACGAGATCGGCCGCCGCGGCATCCGCTCGGACGATTCCTATCCGCTCGACAAGCTGCCGGACTATTTCGTCAAGGCGGCACTCGCCACCGAAGACCGGCGTTTCTATGACCATTGGGGCATCGATCCGGTCGGCACGCTGCGCGCCCTGATGAGCAACGCCTCGGGCGATACCTCGCTGCAGGGCGGTTCATCCATCACCCAGCAGCTGGCCAAGCTGCTGTTCCTCTCGTCCGAGCGCACGCTGGAGCGCAAGATCCGCGAAGCCTTCCTCTCGATCTGGCTGGAGTGGCACTACAGCAAGGACGATATCCTCAAACTCTATTTCGACCGCGCCTATATGGGCGGCGGCAATTTCGGCGCCGCGGCCGCGGCCGAGTACTATTTCGGCAAGAAGATCACCGATGTGACCCTCGCCGAAGCGGCGATGCTGGCGGGCCTGTTCAAGGCGCCGGGGCGCTGGGCGCCGCATGTCGATCTCGCCGCCGCGCGCGGCCGCGCCAATGTGGTGCTCTCCAACCTCGTCGATGCCGGCTTCCTCACCGAGGGCCAGGTCACCGCCGCCCGCCGCAACCCGGCCATCCCGGTCGATCGCTCGCACGAAGCCTCCTCGCCCAACTACTTCCTCGACTACGCCTTCGAGGAGGCCAAGAAGATCATCGAGGCTTCCGACACCACCTCGAACAGTTTCGTTGTCCGCACCACCATCGACCCGGTGCTGCAGTCCTATGCCGAGGACGCCGTCACCTCCGTGGTGCGCGAACAGGGCGAGCAGTATCGCGTCAAGGAAGCCGCCATGGTGGTGACCGAACCCAATGGCGCCATGCGCGCCATGGTCGGCGGCATGGATTACGGCAAGAGCCAGTTCAACCGCGCCATCGTCTCCACCCGCCAGCCGGGCTCCTCCTTCAAGCCGTTCGTCTATTCGACGGCCTTCGAGCTGCTGCCCGACTATTCGCCCGCGACCACGATTTCCGACCGCCCGGTCTGCATCGGCGACTGGTGTCCGGTGAATTATGGCCGCAACTACAAGGGCTCGATCACGCTCGAAAGCGCCTTCGCGCAGTCGATCAACACCGTGCCGGTGACGCTCTCAATCAAGACCGGCCGCGACCCCATCGCGCAGATGGCCCACAAGATGGGCATCACCAACGATTTCCCGGTCACCCGCTCGCTGGCGCTGGGCGTGGCCTCGGTCAGCGTGCTCGACATGACCTCGGCCTATACGGTCTTTGCCAATCGCGGCCTCAAGACCCCGGCCTATGGCATCACCCGCATCACGACGCTGAGCGGCGAGCCGATCTTCGAGCTCGACACCACCACGCCGCACGAACGTGTCCTCTCGGAACACACCGTGGCCTATATGAACCAGATGATGCGCGCCGTGGTCGAACGCGGCACCGGCACCCGCGCCAAGATCGAGGGCGTCCCCGCGCTGGGTAAGACCGGCACCACGACCTCCTATCGCGACGCCTGGTTCGTCGGCTTCACCGGCAACTATGTGGCGGCCGTCTGGTTCGGCAATGACGACTACCAGACCACCAACAACCTCACCGGCGGCACGCTGCCCACCATCGCGTGGCAGAAGTTCATGGCCTACGCTCACACCAACATTGAGATCAAACCGGTGTTCGGCGTGGACTTTGAGCCCGCGCCTTTCGTCATCGCCAGCGCCGACGGCTCGGCGCCAGTCGAGCAGCAGGCCGAGCGTCCGCCGACGTTGCAGCCCGCCGCGGCGCAGAAACTTCTCGACGTGGCGCAGCGCCTCAACGCCACGCTGAAATCCGCCCGCCCGCCGACCAATACCGCCGCCCTCACCGTGGCTCCGTCGAACAAGGCCTTGTAGTCCTTGCGCTTTCTCACCCACCTGTTGCTGGCCATCGGGGTCGCGCTGGCGTTCGGCTTCGGCCTGTCGTGGTTCGCCATCACCGACGGCCGCCTGTTCGGCGTCACCCAGGTCGGTCCCTGGACCACCTGGCGCGAGGCCGGCGCGCCGGCGCCCGATCCCTACACCCGCGCCTACATCGCCCGCGCCGCCTCGCTGCAACTCGGTGCCAGCGAAGGCCAGCACTACCTGGCCAGCGTGGACAGCGAAGGCCGGGCGCTAAACCGTTCGTGCCGCTACAGAATTGACGGCACTACGCCGGTCGCCACGTTCTGGACGCTGACCGCCGTCGACGATTCCGGCGCGCTGATCACCCGCGAAGACGCCCCCAAGGCACTGTCCTCCACCCGCATCGCCCGCGCCAACGACGGCTCGATGGAACTCTATGTCAGCCGCACCCTGGCGCCGCGCAACTGGCTCGAAATCGCCGGCGACGGGCCGTTCTCGCTGAGCCTGAACCTCTACGACACCTCCAGCATCGGCGGCGTCGGCACGGCAGTGGTCACCCTGCCCTCGATCATCCGCGAGGCCTGCGCATGATCCGCACCGTGCTCTGGATCTTCGCCGG
>DASWWF010000113.1:0-8437 GCA_036401035.1 Devosia sp. | reverse complement strand
TGCCGCGCGCGGCCAGGTCGGGGGCCATGGCGCGCACGAACCTTGCGTCGCCCGGATGCTGGCCGAGGCCGGTCCGGCGCTTGCCCTTCCAGCCGCGCGCTTCGAGCTCGAGGAAGCGGTCGAGGGCGGGGCCGACGGTTTCGGGCGTATTGGAGTAGACGGTAGCCACCGCGCCTTCATCGGCCAGCCGGTGGCTCTGGCGGCGGAGTTCCTTGAGCTTTTCGAGCCCATGCCGGAGCGCAGATAGGTCTCGTCGTCGAGGTCGGTCGAAAGCGCAGCGCGCTCATAGACATTGTCGGACACCACTTCGAGCCAGCGCGCCGCAATGGCGGCGCTCAGCGCGTCGAAGGCGGGGCCCTCCATGGCGACCATCTGCAGCACGAGCAGCGACGCACCCGACGCGGCAGCCGCGTCGATGAGGTCGCCGGCGGCGCGTTCGGCCTGCTGCTTGTCGAGCAGCGGCGTGGTGAGGGAATTGTAGGGCTGGGTCGAGATCAGCGCCGGGATCGGCAGTTTCAAGGCCCGCGAGGCGGTCATCACGGGCACGAGGCCAACCAGCCGGCCGGCCGAGTAGGCCGCCAGCGCCTGCGCGCCGCCACCGTGATGGGCATGGACGGCCGAATTCAGCGAGAAGCCGGGATCGAAGAAGCCGTTGGGGTCGAGCGGATCGGCGGCCAGCGCTTCCCATTGCGTGCGGGCAAGGTCGGCGAGCGGCAGCAGCCGCGCATGGGTTGCTGCGGCGTCCGGCGCCATGGTTACGATATCGTTATCAACGCCGGCGAGTGTCTGACTCATGATTGCCGCAAGGTCCGTCCCGAGCGGCGGCCTCAGCCACTCCGGGTCAGGATCAGATAGCGCGTTTTGGCACCCGCGCGAGTACACAACGCTCCGGCTGGTTAAGACCCGCTAAAGCCCGGAATCCGGGGGTTACAGCCGGTTATGATCAATTAAGTCTGAATCACCTAAAATGCCTCTCATCGGCGGGCTACTGGCATTTGACCCCGCCTTGCGCCATATAGGCCCGCGAGTAGCAAGCACTGGCCCTCGGGAGCCAATATGAGCGGCACGCCGTACCTGAAGATGAACGGGCTGGGCAACGACTTCGTCGTCGTCGACGCACGCGTCAGCGGCCGCCGTTTCACCGCCGATCAGGTGCGCAAGATCACCAACCGCGCCACCGGCATCGGCGCCGACCAGATGATCGTCATGGAAAAGCCGCGCGCCGATGGCGTCGATGTCTTCATGCGCATCTACAACCAGGACGGCGGCGAGATCGACGCTTGCGGCAATGCCAGCCGCTGCATCGCCGGACTGCTGGCCAAGGAACTGGACCGGAATACGGTGACGCTGGAAACCAATGCGGGCCTTCTCTTCGCGGCCGTGCATGGCGAGGTGGTGACCGTCGATATGGGCCGCCCGCGCTTCGACTGGGACCAGATCCCGCTGGCCGAGCCCTTCGCCGATACCACCGGCATCGAGCTGCAGATCGGGCCGATCGACGCGCCGATCCTGCACACGCCCTCGGTGGTCAATGTCGGCAACCCGCACTGCATCTTCTGGGTGGACGACGTCGAGCGCTTCGACCTGGGGCGTTTCGGGCCACTGCTCGAGAACCACCCGATCTTCCCCGATCGCGCCAACATCTCGTTGGCGCAGGTGATGTCGCGCGACCACATCAGGATCCGCGTCTGGGAACGCGGCACCGGCCTGACCCGCGCCTGCGGCACCGCCGCCTGCGCTACTGCCGTGGCCGCCGCCCGCAAGGGGCTCAGCAACCGCAAGGTGAAGGTCGACCTGCCCGGCGGGCCGCTGACCATCGACTGGCGCGAGAGCGACAGCCACGTCCTGATGACCGGCCCGTGGTCGCTGGACGGCGTGGGCACCCTGCCCGAGGCCCTCGCAGCATGAGCGTCGAAACGCTCACCTTCGGCTGCCGCCTTAACGCCTACGAGTCCGAGGTGATGAAGGCCGAGGCCGAGAAGGCGGGGCTCACGGACGCCCTGATCATCAACACCTGCGCGGTGACCGCCGAGGCGGTACGCCAGGCCAAGCAGTCGATCCGCAAGGCCAAGCGTGACAATCCCGAGCGCAAGATCATCGTTACCGGCTGCGCCGCCCAGACCGAGGCACGCACCTTCGGCGACATGGCCGAAGTCGATTTCGTCATTGGAAACAACGACAAACTCAAGGCCGAGAGCTATCAGCCGATGGCCTTCGGCGTGCCGCTCAACGACAAGGTGCAGGTCAACGACATCATGTCGATCAAGGAGACCGCCGGTCACCTGATCGAGGGGATGGACGGCCGGGCGCGCGCTTTCGTGCAGGTGCAGAACGGTTGCGACCATCGCTGCACCTTCTGCATCATCCCCTATGGCCGGGGCCCGAGCCGCTCGGTGCCGATGGGCGCGGTGGTCGAGCAGATCAAGAAGCTGGTCGGCAATGGCTACCGCGAAGTGGTGCTCACCGGAGTGGACACCACCAGCTATGGTCCTGATTTGCCTGGCGTTCCGACGCTGGGCAAACTGGTGCAGGCGGTGTTGCGGCACGTGCCGGACTTGCCGCGGCTCAGGATTTCGTCGATCGACTCCATCGAGGCGGATGCGGCCTTGTATGACGCCATAGCATCTGAAAACCGGTTGATGCCGCACCTGCATCTGAGCCTGCAGTCGGGCGACGACATGATCTTGAAGCGCATGAAGCGCCGCCACTCGCGCGCCCAAGCGATTGAAGTGGTTGAGAAATTGCGCGCCCTGCGGCCCGAAATGGTGTTCGGCGCCGATATCATTGCCGGCTTCCCGACCGAGACCGACGAGATGGCAGAGAACACGTTATCCATCGTCGGCGAGGCCAATCTGACCTATCTTCACGTCTTCCCCTATTCGCCGCGGCCGGGCACGCCGGCAGCGCGGATGCCACAGGTCCCGGGCCCGAAAGTCCGAGAAAGAGCGGCGAAGTTGCGCGCCGTGGGTGTCACGCAGATCATGAACTTCTGTCAGTCGCGCGTTGGGAAGATGGAACAGGTACTGATCGAGAAGAATGATATCGGTCGCACCGAGCAATTCATGACCATAAAGGTCCCCGGATACGCCCCCGGTCAGATCGTGCCCGTGCTGGTCACCGGCACCGATGGCGAGAACCTGATCGGCGAAGCAGTAAGGACGGCAGCCTGATGGCCGAAAAGAAGAAGGGTTTCTTCCAGCGCCTGTTCGGTGGCGGCGATGCGCCTGCCCCCGCGCCGGTGACGCCGGAACCCGAACATACCGTCGAGGAAGACCTCGAGGCCGACATCATCCTCGACGAGGTGGTGGAAGCCGCCCCGCTGGTGCTGCCGCCCGACCAGGAGATTGCGCTGGCCGAAGCGCTGCACGAGGCCGGGCAGAGCATTTCGCCGGCCCCGCGCGAGCCCGAGCCGTCGCCCGGACCGCCCGAGGCGACACCCGCTTTTGTCGAAGAGATCGAGGACGACGTCGAAGAGGAGCTCGAGCCGGTCGCGCCGACCCCGGCGCCGGTGATCGCCCCCGAGCCGCCCGCCCCGCCGAAAAAGCAGAACTGGTTCCAGCGGCTGGCCTCCGGCCTCAAGCGCTCGTCCGACCAGCTCACGACCAACATCACCTCGGTCTTCACCAAGAAGAAGCTCGACGAGGAGATGCTGGAGGACCTCGAGGACATCCTGATCCAGTCCGACTTCGGGCTGGAGATGGCGAGCCAGGTGACCGAGACGCTGCGCCGCGACCGCTTCGACCGCGACATCAGCGCCGAGGAAGTGCGCGAAGTGCTGGCCGGCGAAATCGTCAAGGTGCTTGACCCTGTCGCCCAGGCGCTCGTCATCGACAATGCGCAAAGGCCCTTCGTGATCCTGATGATCGGCGTCAACGGCTCGGGCAAGACCACGACCATCGGCAAGCTGGCGAGCCTCTATTCGGCGCAGGGCAAGAAGGTGATGCTGGCGGCCGGCGATACCTTCCGCGCCGCCGCGATCGAGCAGCTGCAGGTCTGGGGCCAGCGCACCGGTGCGCCGGTCGTCGCCAACCCCGCCGGCTCGGATGCCTCTGGCCTTGCCTTCGAGGCGGTGGAGCGGGCCAAGGCCGAAGGCTCGGACTTGCTGATCATCGACACGGCCGGCCGGTTGCAGAACCGCGACGAGCTGATGAGCGAGCTCGAAAAGATCATCCGCGTGATCAAGAAGGTGGATCCCACCGCTCCTCACGCGACTTTGTTGACCCTGGACGCCACGACCGGGCAGAATGCCCTTAATCAGGTCGAAATCTTCGGCAAGCGTGCCGGCGTGACGGGGATCGTCATGACCAAGCTGGATGGAACGGCCCGAGGCGGCATTCTTGTCGCCATCGCCCGGAAGTTCGGGTTGCCGGTGCACTTCATCGGCGTGGGTGAAGGTGTCGACAATATCGAGCCCTTCGCCGCCCGCGACTTCGCCGAAGCCATCGCCGGAAAGAACACCTGAATGTCCGAGACGACCGAAAAACCCGAAGAGATCAACTGGTCCGAGCTCAAGCAGCCGCTGATCAAGCTGTCGCTGGAACTGGGGCCGCTGATCGTCTTCTTCATCGCCAATGCCTTCGGCAAGCAGATCATCGAGACGATCCCGCTGTTCCAGGGCTTTGACGATCCGCTGTACCCGGCGACCGCCTTCTTCATGGTGGCCATGGCGATCTCGCTGGTGCTGAGCTGGGTGCTTTTGAAGCGCATCGCCGTGATGCCGGTGGTGACCGCCGTGGTGCTGGCGATCTTCGGCACCCTGACCTTCATCTTCCAGGACACCACCTTCATCAAGATCAAGCCGACCATCGTCAACGCGCTGTTCGGCTCGGTGCTGCTGGGCGGCCTCCTCTTCCGGCAGTCGCTGCTGAAATATGTGTTCGGCGAGGTCTATAAGCTCAAGCCCGAGGGCTGGCTGGTGCTGACCGTCCGCTGGGGCATCTTCTTTTTCGTACTCGCCGCGCTCAATGAATTCGTCTGGCGCCTGTTCCCCGACTACTGGGTGCCGTTCAAGGTCTGGGGCGTGATGCCGCTGACGGTCTTGTTCTCGGTGTCCCAGCTGCCGGTGCTGAGCAAATATGCGCCGGAGCCGGAGGCCGAGGCGGCGGCTTAGCCTCGATCTCTCGGTCCAGTCACGGGCTCTCCCACCCCCACCCACCGCCTTCGGCGGTCCCCCCTCCCCTCTGATGAGGACGGGTGGGTGGGGTGCCGGCCGGCCCCTCGATGTCCCCTAATCTCCCCCGTCGAAATTAACCCCGCGCCAACCGCGTCTGTGGCGCGTGCTTGCCGGGTGCCGGTGGGCACGAGAGAGTGGGGCGAAGACGAAAATCGCCAGGCAGAAGGCCGACGATGCTGCTGGGACTGGCCGGGAAAATCGCCGATCTCTGGAATGCTCCCGATCAATGGATCGAGAAAGAGCTCGAAGAGGCTTTGCCCGAGCTGCCGGTCGAGCTCGGGCCCGACGGGCATTTCCGCCGCAAGCTGATCGCGCTGGCGCAGCAGCGCCAGAAGCAGAACGGCAAGCTGGTGTCGAGCCTTTTGACCATCGTCTGGCAGGGCAACAAGCTGACCGCGCTCGGCACCCAATACCGCGACATGCGCAAGCTCGCCGGCATGGTGGTCGAGGTGGTGCTCGAGCAGATGGCGACCCAGCCCGACATTTTCCTGCAGTATGACGACGACAATGTCGTGCTCTGCTTTGCGTCAGCCAACCGGGCGGTGACGGAACTGCGCACCGCCATGATGGCCCAGGCCCTGAGGGCCGCGCTGCTGCAGCGCATGCCCGACCTTGCCGGCAAACTGCGCATCGATTTCACCGTCACCATGGTGGAGCCCGTCGAGGCAGTGGCCAAGGGGCCCGACCTCGCCGCGAGCCTTGTCGACCTCTTGTGCCGGAGGCGCGACATGAGCGCCATCGGCCACGCGGCGACCGCCTGAACAAACGAGCCGGCATTAACCGCCGGTAAACCCAGCGTCACGGAACGGCCGGCAGCCGTGGAACCGCCGGCAGGAGGAGCCATTCCGGATCGGGGCCAATCATGGCCCGGATCCGTGAGGCGATGCCGAGAAAGATGCTGCAAGGGTTCGTCGACAAGCTGATCGCCCTGTGGAACCTGCCGCCCGACCTCGACGGCACGGAGACCGAGGACGATCTCGCGCTCGAACGCGTCGAGGAGCACCGGCAGTTCGGCCGCTCGCTCTCGACGCTGGCGACCGACATCGACCATGGCGGCCGCATCATGGCCGGCACGGTGACGGTGGTGGGGCTCGAAGGCGTACGGGCGTTGATCGGCGACGACTGGGATGCCATGGCGGCGCAGGTCGAGCGCATCACCGCCTCGGTACTGGCCCGGCTGGTGCGGCCGCCCGATTTCTGCACCCGGCACGACACCGACAATGTGCTGATCTGCTTTGCCACGCCCAACAAGCTCGTCGCCGAGCAGCGCGCCGCGACGGTGGCCCGGGCGCTGGAGCAGGCGCTGAACCTCAATTTCGGCGGCTATGCCGAGCACTTCCATGTCGATCACTTCGTTGCCGAGGTGACGCTCGGCGAGGTGGTCGAAATCGCTGACGACGATGTCGCCGACGCCCTGCTGGTGGTGCTGCAGCGCATCCGCGACGAGGCCCGGCTCTCCGGCAATCCGGCGCCCAATGCCTGGATGAAGAGCGCCCGGCTGCAGTTCCAGCCGCTTTGGGAGGTGCGGGAATCGCGCACCGGCGCCAATCGCTGCGTGCTCGACATTCCGGGCGCCGGCGCGACGCTGGGCAAGCTCGAAGCGCTGGATGGCTCGCCCTCGATCACCGAGGCGTTGGCGCGGATCGACTTCGTCACCCTGACCCGCGCGGCGGAGGCGCTGCATACGCTCGCCCGCGAGCACCATCAGGCGACCCTCCTGGTGCCGGTGCATTTCCAGACGCTCGAACAGCGCAACTGGCGCAGCGACTACCTGAGGATGGCGGCGATGCTGCCGGCGGACTATCGCAAGGCCATCCAGATCGAAATTCTGGGCCTGCCCGAGGGCATTTCGAGCACGGCGCTCGCCGGCTATGTGAACCTGCTCGATGTGGTGTCGCCCTGGGTGGTGCTGCAGATCTCGCTGCAGACGGCGCCGCCAGGCGGGCTGGGGACGCTCGGCCTTGCGGGCTTTTCCTTCAACTTCGCCGAACTCGGCATGCTGCGCGGGCTGGGCAGTGCGCTCGCCGCCCTGGTGCGTTCGGCCGAGGGCGAGGGACTGGCGAGCTATGCGGTCGGGGTCAACACCATCGGCCAGGCCGAGACGGCGCGCGATGCCGGCTTTGCCTATATCGGTGGCGCGGCCATCCACCCCACCGCCAACGAGCCGCGCTCGCCGGTGCGCTTCGCGCCGCTGCCGCACAAATCGAGCGGACCGCGCTGGCTGGGTCTGCCGCAAACCTGACCAACACCCGACCGGCGTTCAGGAACTCTCCCGGTGGCGACCTAAGTCCGTATCGGCTGCGCAGGCCCCGCTGATAGGTTCGACCAGGTGGAGCAGAAAAAACTCCAGTTGGGGCATGCGCTTGAAACTCCGAGAAGCCGGATCACGTTGCTCAAGTCGTCACGGCGTTGTGATTGGCGGGCTTTGGGCGCTCGCCTTACCTAAAAACACGCCTCACATTCGCCTCCTGGGCTGGGGAATTGTCGATGAATAAGAGACGGATAGTACTGGTCGACGACGATGCGGAGCTCCGCAAGACCTTGGTCGACCAGCTCGCGCATTACCGCGAATTCGAGTTGATCGAAGGGGGCTCCGGCGCCGATGCGCTGGCCAAGGTGCGCGACGGGCATGTGGACCTGATGCTGCTCGATGTGGGCCTGCCCGACATGGACGGGCGCGAGGCGGTCAAAATCCTCCGCCGCGAGGGCTTCAAGAGCCCGATCATCATGCTGACCGCGCAGGACAGCGACTCCGACCAGATCCTCGGGCTCGAATCCGGCGCCAACGACTATGTCACCAAGCCCTTCCGCTTTTCGGTGCTGCTCGCCCGCATCCGCGCGGCTTTGCGCCAGCATGACCAGAGCGAGGACGTGGTCTTCACCATCGGCCAGTACAGCTTCCAGCCGGCGGCCAAGATCCTCGAGGCCAGCGACGGCAACAAGGTGCGGCTGACCGACAAGGAAACCTCGATCCTCAAATATCTCTACCGGCAGGGCCCCAAGACCATCACCCGCGACGTGCTGCTCAAGGAGGTCTGGGGCTACAACAACCGGGTCACCACGCACACGCTGGAGACGCATATCTACCGGCTGCGCCAGAAGATCGAGCGGGATCCGTCCAACGCCCGGCTGCTGGTGACCGAGGATGGCGGCTATCGCCTGGTCCCGTAGTTTCCGCGAGGATGCTAACCTTTCGCGGTAACCACGCTACCTATGCACAAGTGGCAAAATGCTTTCCGCTGCCTTAACGGAAATGCTCTATAG
>DASWWF010000112.1:0-3397 GCA_036401035.1 Devosia sp. | reverse complement strand
CTGGTGCTGCCGGGGATTACGGCCTCCGCCATCTTCGCCTTCACCATCTCGTGGAATGAAGTGTTCGCCGCCTCGGTGCTGACGGTGCAGAACCGCACGCTGACGGCGTTCCTGCTCCAGTCGCTCTCCGTCTCGCCGCTGCATCTGCGCTTCGCCGGCGGCGCGGCGCTCGTCGTCCCGGCGCTGATCTTCATCTTCGCTGTCCGCAAATACATGTTCGCGATGTGGGGCATCGCCAACCGTTAGGGAGCCCGTCATGGCTGAAATCCAGATCAAGGGTGTCGCCAAGAGTTTTGGGTCCTTCAAGGCCCTGCACTCGATCGACCTCACCATCGCCGACCAGGAGTTCATGGTGCTGCTCGGCGCTTCGGGCTGCGGCAAGACCACGCTCCTGCGCATCATTGCAGGGCTCGAGAGCCCGACGCAGGGCGAGGTGTGGATCGGGGGCAAGCGCGTCGACCAGCTGCCGCCGCGCGAGCGCGGCATCGCCATGGTGTTCCAGAACTACGCCGTCTTCCCGCACCTCACCGTCTACGAAAACATCGCCTTCGGCCTCCGCATGAAGAAGCTGCCGCAGGCGGAGGTCGATATGCGGGTCAAGCGTACCGCCGAGCTCATGCATATCGAGCAGCTCCTCAAGCGCTATTCGGGCCAGCTTTCGGGCGGCCAGCGCCAGCGTGTCGCCGTGGCCCGGGCGCTCGCCATGGAGCCCGATGTGATCCTGATGGACGAGCCGCTCTCCAACCTCGATGCGCTCCTCCGCCTCGAGATGCGCGCCGAGCTCAAGGGCGTGCTGGCCAATTCCAAGACCACCACCATCTATGTCACCCACGACCAGGTCGAAGCCATGTCGCTGGCCGACCGCATCTCGGTGATGAATGGCGGGCACATCGTCCAGGCCGCCTCCCCGGTGGAAGTCTATCGCAATCCCGCCGCCCGCTTCGTCGGCAGCTTCATCGGCAACCCGCCGATGAACTTCCTGCCGGCGCTCAAGAACGGCGATGGCCGCTACCACGTCGCCGGCATCGCGCTCGATGGCCCATCGAACGGCGGCGCGAAACTCGAATTCGCCATCCGCCCCGAAGACCTCACCATCGCCGCCGGTGGCCTCAAGGCCACGGCGCGTGTCATCGAGCCGCTCGGCGCCCATACGCTGGTGACCTCGGAGGTGGACGGCAAGCTGTTCCGCGCCGTGCTCGACAGCGACATCAAGGTCGCGCCGGGCGATGAGCTCAGTCTCGTCCCCAAGCCGGACCGCGTGCGCTGGTTCGACCCTGAAACCTCGAAAGCCGTAACTCCGTGACCGACCGTGCCCACACTGCCGACGACGCCATCGCCGTTCTCAAAGAGAACGACCGCGGCAGCTACAATGTCCCCACCAAGGGGCTCTATCCGTTCCAGTGGAACTGGGATTCCTGCTTCACCGCGCTGGGCCAGTCGCACTTCGATCTGCCCCGCGCCTGGACCGAGATCGAGACGCTGTTCGCCCACCAGTGGGACGACGGCATGGTGCCGCACATGGTGTTCCACGAGGCGGCGCCGACCTATTTCCCCGGCCCGGACGTGTGGGGCGCCAACCGTCCCGTGACCCCGACCTCGGGCATCACCCAGCCGCCCATCGCCGGCTTTGCGGTGCACGAGCTCCATAAGCGCAGCGGCGATGCCGGGCGGGCCCGCGCCATGCTGCCCAGGCTCGACGCCTATCACGCCTGGTTCTACCGCACCCGCGACCCGAAGGGCACCGGCCTCGTCGCCATCATCCATCCATGGGAGAGCCGCGATAATTCCGTCGACTGGGACGAGGCCTTCGAGCGCGTTCCGACAGATGGCGTCGCCCCCTATGTGCGTAACGACACCAAGCATGCCGACCCATCGACGCGGCCGACCAAGGCGCACTACGACCGCTACCTTTGGCTCGTGCAGCACTTCCGCTCGCTCGGCTGGGATTCGTCCAGGACCCACGACGCCTCGCCGTTCCAGATTGTCGATCCCGGCTTCAACGCCATCCTGATCCGCTCCTGCCTCGAAACGGCGGCGCTGGCCGAGGCCTTGGGCGAACCGGAGATTGCCGCCCGCAACCGCGACTTCGCCGCCAGAGCGCTGCCGGCGCTGGAGACGCTCTGGAGCGAGACCAACCAGCAGTACATGCCGCTCGATCGCGTCAGCGGAAAGCTGCTCGACAGCCCATCGATCGGCGGGCTGATCCCGGTCTTCGCACCCATCCCCGCCAATCGCGCCGCTGCCATCGCCGCCACCATTGCGGCGATCGGCGAGCATGTGCGCTACCTCGTGCCCAGCCACGATCCGCGCGACCACCGCTTCGACGTCAAGCGTTACTGGCGCGGACCGATCTGGCATGTCTGCAGCTATCTGATCGTCGATGGGCTGAGACAGGCCGGCCAGCACGACATCGCGCAGCGCATCGTCGATGACGGCCTCGAGCTGATCCGACTCAGCGGCTTTGCCGAATATTACGATCCGGTCGACGGCACCCCGCTCGGTGGTGGCCGCTTCTCGTGGACGGCGGCCATGGTCCTTGAATTCCTGGACCAGGCATGACGCCCTCATCCTTCCCGACAACGTGCATCCCAATGCTGCAGGCCACGGCAAGATCGCCGAGATCTTCGCCGATGCGACGCGGCTCTAGACCAGAGGTAACCCCATGACCCAGCAAACCGAGAAGATCTACGACCACGCGCTCGAGGTGCTGAAGGAGAACGATCAGGGGAGTTACACCATCCCCACCAAGGGTCTTTATCCCTTCCAGTGGAACTGGGATTCCTGCCTGACCGCGCTCGGGCAGTTCCACTATGACGAGGCCCGCGCCTGGACCGAAATCGAGACCCTGTTCGCCCACCAGTGGCCCGACGGCATGGTGCCGCACATCGTCTTCCATGTGTATTCGGACGGCTATTTCCCCGGCCCCAATGTGTGGGACACCAAGCGCCCCACCGCGACCTCGGGCATCACTCAGCCGCCCGTCGCCGGCTTTGCCGTCAAGCGCCTCTACGATCGCGCCACCGACAAGGCCGAGGCGGCGAAACGCGCCCGCGCGCTGTTGCCGCTGATCGATGCCTGGCATCGCTGGTTCTACGAGATGCGCGACCCGCAGAACGAGGGTCTGGTCGCCATTCTCCACCCTTGGGAATCCGGCCGCGACAATTCCGTCGATTGGGACGAGGCCTTCGAGCGCGTCCCCACCGACGGCATCGAGCCCTATGTGCGCCGCGACACGCAGCATGCCGATCCGGCGCATCGCCCGACCAAGGCGCAGTACGACCGCTACCTCTATCTGGTGCAGCTCTTCCGCTCGCTCGGCTGGGACAACACCAGGCTCCACGACGCGTCGCCGTTCAAGGTGGTCGACCCCGGCTTCAACGCCATCCTGATCCGCTCG
>DASWWF010000111.1:0-5591 GCA_036401035.1 Devosia sp. | reverse complement strand
GACAAAGGTCCGACGGAACCGAGTGGGGTTCGGGAGGTTGGTTTGGCATAGAGCGCGGTTTTGCCCGCGAGCCGATCCAATGGAGGCCCCCATGCCCAATTCCGATTATCCCAGCACCCCCGGCCAGAGCCTGGGTGGCGTGATCCCGCCCAAGGCGGAGGAGACGCTGCGGCACGATGCCGAAACGGTGGTCGAGACGGCCAAGAGCGAGTTCGACAAGGTCAAGCAGGAAGCCACCGCGCAGGCGGGCGAGTTGGCCGAGGCGGCCAAGGCGCAGCTTGCCGATGTCACCGAGAAGGCCAAGGGCCTCGCAGCCGAGCAGAAGGACCTGCTGGCCGGTCAGATCGGCGGCGTGGCCGAGGCGATGGAGCGGGTCGCGACCGATCTAGAGGGGCAGAATGCCTCGAGCGCTTCCTATGCGCGGATGATCGCCGATGGCGCGAGCCGGATCTCCGACACGGTCAAGAACAACGACGTCGATGCCATCCTCAATATGGCGCAGGATTTCGGGCGCAAGCAGCCCGCCGCGTTTATCGGCGCGGCAGCACTGCTTGGCTTCGCGGCCAGCCGGTTCCTGCTGGCGTCGGCCAAGCGCGAGAATCAGCGGGTGACGCAGAGCCAGAACGGCAGCGCCGTGGACTATAATGGCACGCCGGATTTCGGCACCACGCAGCAATCCTATAGCGGCGGCAGCGCTTCGGATTATCCCAGCGACGGGAGGTTCTGATGTCGTTCACCGATCATGTCAGCCGACCGATCACCGATCTGCTCGGCGGGCTCGTCTCCGATATTTCTGGCCTCTTCCGCAAGGAGATCGAGCTGGCCAAGGCCGAAGCGGGCGAAAAGCTCGATGAGGTCATCGGCTCGAGCCGCAACCTCGCCATTGGCGGCGTGCTCGCCATCGGTGCCGTCGGGGTGTTCCTGACCGCACTGGTGACCGGGCTGGGCGCCCTGCTCATCGCCATGGGGATGGGCGAGGCCACGGCGGCGTTCGTTGCCGCGCTGGTGGTCGCCATCGTCGTCGGCATCGTCGCCTGGATGTTCATCCAGAAAGGCGTCGCCGAGTTGCGCGCCAACAAACTCAACATGAAGAGAACCACGCGCTCCGTCGTCCAGGACGCCCAGGTGGTCAAGGAGAGCTTCTGATGTCCCATGATTCCGAAAACAAGAGCTCGGCAGAACTCGAGCGCGAAGTGGACGCGCAGCGCAGCCGCGTCGAGGCCCGCATCGGCGAGATCAAGGACCGGCTCTCGCCGGGCCAGCTGATCGACGAAGCACTGGCCTATACCAAGGATGGCGGCTCGCACTTTGCCAGCAATCTCGGCTCGACCATCGCTGCCAATCCGCTGCCGGCGGCGCTGCTCGGCGTCAGCCTCGTCTGGCTGATGTCGGGCCAGGGCCCCAAGCTCAACCAGCCGCAACAGCCGCAGCGCAGCAGCAGCTATGGCTATGAGCCGGACTATCCCTACGCCAGGGTCCCCGGTCGCGGCGTGCGGCGCACGGCGCATCGCACCGATGAGCAGGGCCAGTGGTGGAGCGAGTTCGAAGCCGAGGACGGCGGCCGCTACAAGGCCAAGTCGAACGAGAAGGGCGACCGGCTCGGGCACTTCGCCGACGAGACCGGCAAGTTCTTCGGTGGCTTCATCGACGATGCGGGCAACCGCATCAAGCAGTTCCAGGACGAATCCGGGAACCTGATCGACGACGCCGCCGGCTGGGCTTCGCATGCCTGGCGCGACGTCAAGAGCGGCTTTGGCGAGCAGATGGACAACCTGTCGGCGTCCGCCCATCACGTCACCGATGGCGCGCAGCAGTTGGGCCGCGAAATGCAGAAGCAGACCGACCACCTGACCCGGCAGCTCGGCACGCTGTTCGAACAGCAGCCGCTGATCGCCGGTGCACTGGCCTTCGCGGCCGGTGCGGCTCTGGGGGCCGCCCTGCCCCACACGCGCGAAGAAGACAAGCTCGTGGGCGAAGCAGGCGACAAGCTGCGGCGCGAGGCGGCCCATGTCGCCAGCGACCTCTACGACAAGGGCAAGGAGCAGGTTGGCGAGGCTTATGAACAGGTCGCAGCCAAGGCCGGCGAAGCCTATGAGGACGTCAAGGACCGCGTTGGCCAGATCGGCGCCCAGAACGGTAGTCCCCAGGATGCCGGGCTGAGCAACTTCTCCAAGCACTAAGCGCGGATGACATGATGAAGCGGCGGTCCCTGGCGGGGCCGCCGCTTTCGTTTGCGCCTCACGCGATGGCGGTGATTTCCAGCGTCTGGTCGCCGAGGGTGACTTCGTCGCCGACGGATTTGCCGATGAGGGCGCGGGCGACGGGAGACGTCCAGGAGATGGTGCCGACCTTGGGGTCGGCTTCGTCCTCGCCGACGATGCGGTAGGTGCGCTCGGCGCCGTCGTCGCGGACGAAGGTGACGGCGGAGCCGAAGGCGACCGTATCGGTGGAGTCGGGTGCGGGCACCAGCTGGGCGGTGCGGACGCGTTCGGAAAAATAGCGCAGATCGCGCACCGGGACGGCCGAGGCGCGGCGGCGCTCGTTGACGTCGTCGATGACCTGCGCGGCTTCGTAGGCGACGCGGGCGGCTTCGAGGGCCGCCTGCAGGGCGGCGAGGCCGGTGGCGGTGACGAGGTTGGGCTCAGGCGAGATCGGCCTGTCGGGAAGCTGAGTCTCCGACGCGGTCTCCGAACTTTCTTCCTTGGTGAAGGCTACGGCCATGGGCACTCTCCTCGCGGGAGGGAGCCACTCTTGCGGCTCCCCTACCCCTCTCTGCTGCGACTAACTCGCGAAACGCTCGTAAGTCTCGCTTCTCTCCCTCAAGGGGAGAGAGGGAGGAGAGATTTGTGTCAGGCCGTCCAGCCGCCGTCGATGGCGTGGACCTGGCCGGTGGTGTAGGTGGCGCCGGCGAGGTAGACGGCGAGGTCGGCGATTTCTTCGGGCTGGCCGATGCGGCCGATCGGCTGGCGGGCGATGAAGGCCTTCTTGGCGGCCTCGAAATCGCCGGTGGCCTTCCAGCGCTCGTGCAGCGAGGGCGACTCCACCGTGCCCGGGGCAATGGCGTTCACGCGGATGCCCTTGTCGGTGTAGTCGGCGGCCATCGACTTGGTGAGACCAATGACGGCGGCCTTGGAAATCGAGTAGGCCGCGCGGTTGGGCACGGCGGTCCACGAGCTGGCGACGGTCGACATGTTGATGATGCAGCCGTCGCGGCGCTCGAGCATCTGCGGCAGGATGGCCTTGATGGCGCGGATCTGGGCCCAGACGTTGAGATCGAAGGCGAATTCGAGGTCCTTGTCGGGCATTTCGAGCACGGTACCCGAGTGCACGACGCCGGCACAGTTGAAGAGGATGTCGATACGGCCGATCTCGGCCACGGCCTTGTTGACCTCTTCGGTCGAGAGGACATTCAGCACGCGGGTGGTGACGTTGGGAGTGCCGTTCAGCTCCTTGAGCTTTTCGGCATTGATGTCGGTCGCGATGACCTTGGCGCCGGCGCGGGCAAAAGCCTCTACGGAAGCGCGGCCGATGCCCTGCGCGGCAGCAGTGATGAGCGTGATCTTGCCGGTCAAGTCGGCCATGTAAAGTCCTCCGAAAAGCGGGGTTGTCGTAGCGCCCGGAGCGGGCTTGGACAAGGCCAACCTGACATGTTACGCCCAAATGCCTAGCCTCAAGGGACACCCATGCGCATCGTCGACACCCACTTGCACCTCATCTACCCCGAGACCTTCACCTATGAATGGATCAAGGGCTCCATCGAGCTCAACCGGCCGTGGACGGTGGAAGCGTACTGGGCGGAAGTCGAGGCGAACGATCTGGGCATCGAGGCGGCGATCCACATGGAAGTGGACGTGCTCGAGAGCGAGATGATCACCGAGAGCGAGTTTGCGCTCAACGTGCATCCGCAGGTGGTGGCGGCCATCGCCAATGGCCGGCCCGAGAGCAAGGAGTTTCCCGCCTATCTCGACAAGCTCACCGCCATCGGCAAGGTGGTGGGCATCCGCCGGCTGCTGCAGGGCCAGCCGGCCGGGCTGTCGACGACGCCGCTCTTTATCGAGAACGTCAAGCGGCTGCCGGCCTATGGGCTGAATTTCGATATCTGCGTGAAGAGCCACGAGCTGGAGATTGCCCACAAGCTGGTGCAGGCGGCGCCGGAGGTGCAGTTCGTGCTGGACCATTGCGGCAACCCCAAGATCGGCGATGGCGAATGGGAAAGCTGGGCGCGGCCGATCGAGGCGATCGCGGCGAACCCGAACGTCGTCTGCAAGGTCTCGGGCATCCTCGCCAATGTCAAAGGCAACTGGACCGTCGACCAGTTGCGCCCCTATGTCGAATACATCATCGACCAGTTCGGCTGGGATCGCGTGGTGTGGGGCAGTGACCATCCGGTGGTGACGCTGTTCGGCGACCTCACCCGCTGGGTCGAGGCAACGCGCGAGATCATCGAGGATTGCAGCATGGACGAGCAGGAAAAGCTGCTCTTCCGCAATGCCGAGCGCGTCTACAGGCTGTAGCTCAGTTCGTAGTGCACGGTCTTGTCGTGGGTGGCCGAATAGCTGCCGGCGCCGGTGATACCCTCGAGGGCGCCGGTGCCGGAGTTTTCGACTATCTGCCAGGTCGATCTGGCCATGCCGGCTGACCAGAGGCCGAGCTCGTAGAGGATGAAGGTGCCGGCCTTGCCGCCGAGCGTGCCGGTGACGAGGATGTAGCCGGCATAGTGGCAGGTCTCTGCATCCGGGTATTGCATCAGCGCGCGGCTCAAACCGGTGCCGGCGAGATCGCCGTCAAAGACGATGTCGACGATGGCGGTGGTGGATTTCTGCGGCGGCGCTTCGTGATAGGGTTTTTCGTCCCAGTTGTTGTGCTGGATGGTGCCTTTGGCGGTCGGCATGGTTTTGTCCTTTCCCGATGAGATGCCGAGCCTAGGCAGTCGCGGCGGCGAGGAATTGTAGTTTTGCGACAGACCGACCCGACCCCGCTCGACCCCGTGGCCAAGCCGGCGCGCGGGCTGCTGCACCGGACGACGAGTTTTTCGCATTTCGAGCTGACGCGGTTCGAGCCCTCGGAGGATCTGCGCGAGGCGGTGGAGCATCACTGGCTGATCCTCCACGATCTCGGCGACCGGCCGCCTTATACGCAGCAGAATCTGAGCCACCCCAGCCAGCACATCGTCATCAACCCCAAGGGCGAGACGGGGCTGTTCGGGGCGGCCAGCGGGGTGTTCACCCATACGCTCGAACGAACCGGACGGGTGTTCGGCACAAAATTCCGGCCGGGGATGTTCCGCCCGTATTTCGGGCGGGCGGTGAGCGCGCTGACCGACACTTGCCTGCCGGTGGAGACGGCGTTCGACCGGACGTCGGCGGCGCTGGCCGAGGAATTCGCCGGGCTCAACGACCCGCTGCAGATGGCGGAGCGGATGGAGGAGCTCGTCCGGCGCAAGCCGGTGCCGCCCGACGACAGGGCGATGGAGGCGCGAACGATCGTCGCGGCGATCGAGGCGACGCCGGAGGTGACGTCGGCAGCCGGGATCGCCGAGCGCTTCGGGATGACGCCGCGGACGCTGCAGCGGCTGTTCGACGACTATGTGG
>DASWWF010000110.1:0-2052 GCA_036401035.1 Devosia sp. | reverse complement strand
AGGTCGGCTCGGCCTCGGCCATGGCGGCGGCGGCGCTCTGCGCCGTGCTGGGCGGCACCAATGCGCAGATCGAAAATGCCGCCGAGATCGCGCTGGAGCATCACCTCGGCATGACCTGCGACCCGATCCGCGGGCTCGTGCAGGTGCCCTGCATCGAACGCAACGGCATGGGCGCGGTCAAGGCCGTGGCCGCCGCCTCGCTCGCGGCGCTCGGCGATGGCCAGCACATCGTGCCGCTCGACGCCTGCATCGAAACCATGCGCCAGACCGGCCGCGACATGGACGAACGCTACAAGGAAACCAGCCTTGCCGGTTTGAGCGTCGCCCTGCCCGAGTGCTAGAGGCGAAGGCCAGACCATCCAGCGCGATCCCATTGCGCTGGTTCAACGATAATCTTCGGTATCGACGGAAGGCGGAACGCCCGTTACAACCCTCTGAGGCACCCTGAGGAGCGTGCCTCAGAGGAGGAGTTTCGACGTGAAGATTACGTCCGTGAAGACGGCCGCATCTACCGGCCATACCATGCAGCTGTGGGTAAAGATCGAGACCGATGCCGGGGTGACCGGGCTCGGCGAATGTGTGCATGGCGGACATCAGGCGATCGCCATCATCAAGCATCTGGAACACCGGCTGGTCGGCCGTGACCCGTTCGCCATCGACGCGCTGTTCGAGGAAATCCGCCGCAGCCTCGTGTTCGAGGGCGGCTTTGCCGGCGCGCTGATCACGGCGTTGACCGGCATCGAGATTGCGCTGTGGGATTTGAAGGGCAAGGCCCTGGGCGTGCCGATCTACGAGCTGATGGGCGGCAAGTTCCGCGACGACATCCGCGTCTACTGCGACTGCGAAGTCTCGCCCGGCATGAACATGGACGAGGTTCAGCGCGAGGTCGACGAGGTGCTGGAGGCCGGTTTCACCGCGCTCAAGGTCGATCTCGACATCCGCGCCTACGGCCATACCGGCACCGAGACCGAGTGGTACGTGAAGGACAAGTTCAACATGACTCCCAACAAGTGGGAGCATGACCGCATGGTGCAGCTGGCCGAGATGGTGGTCAAAGCAGCCGGCAAGGACGTCGATGTCGCCTGCGACATCCACACCCGTCTCGACAAGCACTCGGCGATCCGCCTCTGCCGGGACCTCGAGCACCTGCAGCTGATGTGGGTGGAAGAGCCGATTCCGCCCGAGAACGTCGATGTGATGGCCGAGATCACCCGCTCGACCAGCGTGCCGATCTGCGGCGGCGAGAATCTCTACCTGCGCCACGGCTTCCGCGAGGTGTTCGAAAAGCAGGCGCTGGATATCATTATGCCGGATATCCCGAAGTGCGGCGGCCTTTCCGAATGCCGCAAGATCGCGGAAATGGCGGACATCTACTCGATCCCGTTTGCGCCGCATAACGTCAGCTCGCCCATCGGCACGATGGCTTCGGCCCATGTCTGCGCCACGGTGCCGAACTTCCTCGTGCTCGAGTACCACTGGTTCGGCCGGCTCGATTACTGGCGCACCGCGACCGACGGCGGCGAGATCATCCAGAACGGCCGCATCAAGATGACCGACCGCCCCGGCATCGGCCTCGAACTCAACGAGGAAGTGGCCAAGGCCCACCAGTATCCGGGCACCACCTGGTTCGAATAAACGCGCCGGGCGCAGGGCACATATGCACCTGCGCCCCTCACCGCCGGTCGCCTGCCTGCCTATCTGACTGGGCAGGAGACCCAAGCCATGACCAAGACCGTCATCCGCGAGTTCCATCGCACCTTCAAGGCCCTCGCCGCCGCGGCCCGCGCCGCCAATGCCGTCGAGGAACAGCGCCGCCCGCAGGCGCGGGACTTGCAGACGCTGGGGATCGATCCCGGCGCGTTCGATAGCGTGCGGTAAGCGCCGCCGCTCTCTGCGCCCCCTTCACCACCCTGCGGGTGGTCCGAGCCATTCGGGCGTAGCCCTCATGGCCTTCTCCCCTAAAATCGCTCCACTGGAGCGATTTTGCCTTCGGCCGGCTCGAAGTCCCCCGTAAACGGGGGAGGATCCGCTGCGGCGCGATCTCTCCGTGAT
>DASWWF010000109.1:0-2883 GCA_036401035.1 Devosia sp. | reverse complement strand
AAGACGCCGAAGGTGACACCGGGCAATGGCCGTGTGACTGTGGACGTGCCGGGCGTCGAGACGCTCGAAGTCGTGCACCTCACCTGGGTCTGACGCGACCATGCTGCGCTATGTGATCAAGCGGCTGCTCTACATGATCCCGACGCTGTTCGGGATGTCGATCATCGCGTTCCTGATCATCCAGCTGCCGCCGGGCGACTACATCACCTCGATGATCGCCTCGATGTCGGACAGCGGGCAGAATGCCGACCCGGCGCAGATCGAGGCGCTGCGGCGGGCCTATGGCTTCGACGACCCGATCTGGCTGCAATACTTCAAGTGGATCTGGGGCATTCTCTCGCGCGGCGATTTCGGCCACTCGTTCGAGTGGAACCGGCCGGTGGCGGAACTGATCTGGGAGCGCATGGGCTCGACGCTGTCGATCTCGGTGGCGGCGCTGCTGTTCGTCTGGGCCGTGTCGCTGCCGATCGGCATCTACTCGGCGGTGCGGCGGCACTCGATCGGTGACTACACCTTCACCTTCCTGGGGTTCCTCGGCCTCGCCATCCCCAACTTCATCCTGGCGCTGACGCTGATGTATGTGGCGTACAAATATATGGGCCAGAGCGTGGGCGGGCTCTATTCGCCCGAATACGTCAACGCGCCGTGGAGCTTCGGCAAGCTGCTCGATCTGCTCGCGCATCTCTGGATCCCGATCATCGTGATCGGCACCAATGGCACGGCGGCGCTGATCCGGATTCTCCGCGCCAATCTCACCGACGAACTCAACAAGCCCTACATGATCACGGCGCGGGCCAAGGGCCTGCCGGAATATCGCGCGGTGATGAAGTATCCGGTGCGGATCGCTCTCAACCCGTTCGTCTCGGCGATCGGCTGGGTGCTGCCCGAACTGATTTCGGGCGTCACCATCACGGCGATCGTGCTCAACCTGCCGACGGCGGGGCCGCTGCTCCTCCGCGCGCTGATCAGCCAGGACATGTATCTGGCCGGCAGCTTCATCCTGCTGATGGGCGTGCTGACGCTGATCGGCATGCTGATCTCGGACCTGCTCCTCGCCTTGCTCGACCCACGGATCCGCTTCCAATGACCCCGCATACCTATATCGAGGGCGTGGCGGAAACCGGCCCATCCGTATCGTCGCTGAAGCCGGGCGTGCGCGCCGCCGAGATTGCCGTTGCCGGGCAGTGGACGCTGATCTGGGCCAAGTTCACGCGCCACAAGGTGGCGGTGGTGGCGGGGATCGTGATCCTCTTGCTTTACCTCGTGGCGCTGTTCGCCGAGTTCCTGGCGCCAGGGCTGCCGGATACGAGCAAGCCGCAGTTCACCTATTCGCCGCCGCAGGAAATCCGGCTGTTCACGACGCAGCCGGACGGCAGCCAAAAGTTCCAGCTGCATGTCACCGGCTATGGCATGACGGTCGATCAGGCCTCGCTGCGGCGCACCTATGTGATCGATGAAGACAAGGTCGTGCCGATCGGCTTTTTCGTCAAAGGCGCGGCCTACAAGATGTGGGGCATCTTCCCCATGGACGTGCACCTGATCGGGCCGCTCAAAAAGACCGATACGATGTACCTGCTGGGCACCGACAAGCTCGGGCGCGACCTGCTGAGCCGGCTGATCTATGGGACGCGGGTCAGCATGTCGATCGGGTTGATCGGGGTCACCATCAGCCTCTGCCTCGGGGTGATCCTCGGCTCGTTGTCGGGCTTTTACGGCGGGGCGGTGGACATGGTGATCCAGCGCATGATCGAGGTGATTTCCTCGATGCCGACGATCCCGCTGTGGCTCGGGCTGGCGGCGGCGATCCCGCTGACATGGTCGCCGCTGACGGTCTATTTCCTCATAACACTCATCGTCTCGCTGTTCGGCTGGACCGGGTTGGCGCGGGAAGTGCGCGGGCGGTTCTTCGCGCTCAGAAGCGAGGATTTCGTCACCGCGGCGCGGCTCGATGGATCGAGCGAGCGGCGGCTGATTTTCCGGCACATCCTGCCGTCCCTGACCAGCCACATCCTCGCGGTGGTTACGCTGGCGCTGCCCACGATGATCGTGGCGGAGACGGCGCTTTCGTTCCTCGGTATCGGGCTCAAGGCGCCGGTGGTGAGCTGGGGTGTGCTGCTGCAGGAGGCGCAGAACGTGCGCACCATCGCGACGGCGCCGTGGCTGCTGATCTGGCCGGGTGCGGCAGTGGTGCTCACCGTGCTCGCCTACAACTTCCTCGGCGATGGTCTGCGCGACGCCGCCGACCCCTATGAGGCCTGATGTCGTGGCCATGCTGACAGAGGCCCATTTCAAGACCCAGCGCGAGGCGCAGCAACCGGACACCGGCGTCGTGCTGTCGGTGCAGAATCTCAGCCTCGACTTCCGGCTGCGCAACGAAGTGCTGCATGCGGCGCGGGATGTGAGTTTCGAACTGCGGAAGGGGCAGACGCTCTGCCTCGTGGGCGAGAGCGGTTCGGGCAAGTCGGTGACGGCGCGGGCGATCCTCCGCATCCTCGACAAGAACGGCTCGATCACCGGCGGGCGCATCCTGCTGCGCGACGGGCACAAGGAACTCGATCTGGCGACGCTGAGCGAGAAGGAGTTGCAGCGCTCGGGCGTTCGCGGCGGGCGCATCGGGCTGATTTTCCAGGAGCCGATGAGTTCGCTGTCGCCGGTGCACACGATCGGCAGCCAGATCGTCGAGGCGCTGCAACTGCACCGGCAGATGAGCAAGCGCGAGGCGCGGGCGCAGACGATCGAGCTGTTGCGGCAGGTGGAAATCCCCAGCCCCGAGACGATGATCGATCGCTATACGTTCGAGTTCTCCGGCGGCATGCGGCAGCGGGCGATGATCGCCATGGCGCTGGCGGCGAACCCGGATGTGCTGATCGCCGACGAGCCGAC
>DASWWF010000108.1:0-2068 GCA_036401035.1 Devosia sp. | reverse complement strand
GTCGAGGCCCTCGGCTCCGACGTCCTCGTCCACTTCGCCATCGACGCCGAGGCGGCGACCGTGCAGAGCTCCGACAGCCTCCAGGAAATCAAGGCCACGGCGAACGGCTCCCGCATGGTGGCGCGGTTCTCCCCCAAGAGCGCGGTCCGCCTCGGCGCCCCGGTGACCGTAGCGCCGGACCTCGACCGGTTGCAGTTCTTCGACCCGGCGACTGGCGACGCGATCTGGGGATAGGGGCAGAGCCACCGGCCGGAGTGTCACCTCCCCCCTGGCGGGGGAGGGTCAGGGTGGGGGGGGTGCCCATGCATCGGGACGGTGTCCTCTGCCACGAGCGCAACCCCCAGCATCACCGCAGCCTGCCCCCCCACCCCTGTCCCCTCCCCGCAAGGGAGAGGGAGACCCGACTGCACGCATTCGCCCCCACCTATAGCCCTCCTCTATACGCCCCGTTGCCAGACGGTAGTTGTCGCCCCGGCACCCCCATGCAACGGTTCATGACACAATGGTGCACGAGCCCTGAGTACAATGCAGTTCGACAAAATTCTGGTCGCCGGTGCGTGGCGGCCGAGCGAGACCGGCGAGACCCTGCCGGTGGTCAGCCCCTCCGATGGCCGCGAGTTCACCCGCATCGCCCGCGGCTCCGCCCGCGATATCGATGCGGCGGTGAAAGCCGCCCGCCGCGCCTTCGACGGCAGCTGGGGCCGCATGCCCGCCCTCGAACGCGGCCGCCTGCTGCATAAGCTCGGCGAACTTGTCCTTGCCAATGCCGATGAGCTCGCCACGCTCGAAGCGCGCGACACCGGCAAGCCATTGAAGCAGGCGCGCACCGACGTCATCGTCACCGCGCGCTATTTCGAGTTCTTCGGTGGCGCCGCCGACAAGATCCACGGTGAAACCATCCCGTTCCTCGCCGGCTACCAGGTGATGATTCTGCGCGAGCCGCGCGGCGTCACCGGCCACATCATCCCCTGGAACTACCCGATCTCGATGTTCGGCCGCACCATCGCGCCGACGCTCGCGGCCGGCAATACCGCGGTGCTCAAGCCCGCCGAAGAGGCCTGTCTCTCCTGCATCCGCATGGCCGAACTGGCGATGGAAGCCGGCATACCGGCCGGCGTCGTCAATGTGGTCACCGGCCTCGGCGAAGAGGCCGGCGCCGCGCTCTCGGGCCACCCCGGCATCGACCTCATTTCCTTTACCGGCTCGCCCGAAGTCGGCACGCTGATCCAGAAGGCGGCGGCCGAGAACCACATTCCCTGCATCTTGGAACTGGGCGGCAAGTCGCCCCAGATCGTCTTCGAAGACGCCAATTTCGAGAAGGCCGCCGATGTCACGGTGAACGCCATCGTGCAGAATGCCGGCCAGACCTGCTCGGCCGGCAGCCGCGTGCTGATCCAGCGCACCGTCTACGAAAAGTTCATGACCGAGCTCAGCCGCCGCTTTAATCGGCTCAAGGTCGGCCCGCACGATCTCGATCTCGATGTCGGCGCGGTGATCACCCGGAACCAGCAGACCCGCGTGCAGGCCTTCCTCGATCGCGCCGCCGCCGACAAGATCGAGGCCGTCGCGATGGGATCGCTGCACGAGAACGCCGATCCCAACGGCTATTTCGTACGCCCGACGCTGCTCAATCTCGTGCCGGAGGATCATGCGCTCGCCCGCGACGAGGTCTTCGGGCCCGTTCTCGCCGCCATCGTCTTCGACGACGAGGCCGATGCGCTGCGCATCGCCAACAATACCGATTACGGTCTCGTCGCCGGCATCTGGACCGAGAATGGCAGCCGCCAGATGCGCATGGCCAAGGGCGTGCGCGCCGGCCAGGTGTTCATCAACGGTTACGGCGCCGGTGGCGGCATCGAGCTGCCCTTCGGCGGCTCCAAGCGCTCCGGCCACGGCCGCGAAAAGGGGCTGGAGTCGCTGAAGGAACTCACCGCCGCCAAGACCATCGTCTTCAACCACGGCTGACCATGACCGCCATTCCGTCCCACTCCCGCGCTGCCGTCCTCCGCCACTTCGGCGATCCGCTGAAACTCGAAGACGTGCCGATCCCCACCGAGATCGAGCCCGG
>DASWWF010000107.1:0-1874 GCA_036401035.1 Devosia sp. | reverse complement strand
GGGCTGCTGCCCGACGTGCTGCTCAAGCGCGCCGATATGGCGCTCTACGAGAGCAAGGCCCATGGCCGCAACACCGTGATGGTGTTCGAAGACGAGATGGACCAGCACGCGCAGGAGCGGCGCCTGCTCGAACTCGATATCCGCACCGCCATCGCCGAACGGCAGTTCTCGCTGGTGTTCCAGCCCATCGTCGACATCACCCGCAACGAGATCGCCTCGTTCGAGACGCTGATCCGCTGGCGCCACCCGACCCGCGGCAATGTCTCGCCGGCCGAGTTCATCCCCGTGGCGGAAGAGACCGGCCTGATCGTCGAACTCGGCCGCTGGGTGGCCGAGGAGGCGATCCGGCAGGCCAGCGCCTGGCCCTGCAACGCCGCCGTCGCCGTCAACTTTTCGGCGACGCAGTTCGTCGACAAGACATTTCCGGAATTCCTTGCCGACCTGCTGGTCAAGCACGGCATGCCGGCCGACCGGGTGGAGCTCGAAATCACCGAGACGGCGCTGCTCGACAGCGGCGCGGCGACGCTCGACATGCTCGGCCAGTTCCGCGCCATGGGCATCCGCATCTCGCTCGACGATTTCGGCACCGGTTATTCGTCGCTGAGCCAGCTGCGGACGTTCCCGTTCAACAAGATCAAGATCGACGGCTCGTTCGTCCGCGACCTCGGCCGCAACCAGAGTTCGATCGCGGTGATCCGCGCCGTGACCAGCATCGGCGGCATTCTGGGGATGACGGTGGTGGGCGAGTGCGTCGAGTCCGAAGACCAGCTCGAAGCGCTGACAGCGGCCGGCTGCGACCAGATCCAGGGCTATCTCTTCGGCAAGCCCATGCCCTCGGAGGCGATCACGGCCTTCGTCGGCGATTTCCCGGCAGCGCAGCGCAAGCGGAATATCGCGGCCTGAGTGCCACTACCCCTCAGTAGACCTCATCCTGAGCCGAACCACGAGGTCGTGGCACTGTCCGAGCGCCCGCCTCGTGGTTCGACAAGCTCACCATGAGGGCTTCTAGACCTTCGGGCACCTCAAGCCGCCGCCGCTTCCAGCTTGGTCTGTGCCGAGACCAGCCGCTGCATCACGGCGAGATCGTGCTTGCCCAGCGTCATGCAGGCATCGACCCAGAGCTGCACGATGTCGTCGAGTTCCTCGAACGGGATCGGATTGGCGCGCTTGCTGGCCTTGAGCATGCAGAGTTCGGCGGCGTGGCGCGCGCCATGGCGGTGGATGTATTTGTTGACCGCCGACACACCCATGCCGGGTTCGGCGAGGATATGCACCACGCCCATCTCGTAGAGCTGTTCGGCGCTCAGCAGCGCGCCGGTACGCACCAGCTGCTCGGCTTTGGCGAAGCCGAGCTTGCGGCCGAGGAAGGTCAGCGCCCCCATGCCGGGGAACAGGCCGAAGAGCTGCTCGGGGAAGCCGAACCTGGCGCCGCGCTCGGCGCAGAGGATGTCGAACGAGAGCAGGGACTCAAAGCCCCCGCCCAGCGCATCGCCCTGCGCCAGCCCGATGCTGATGACGCCCGCGTTGGAGACGCTCCAGTTGTCGTGGAGAATCTGGATGCACGAGCGGCCATAGGCGAGCAGGGCCTCGCGGTCGCCATTGCGGATATAGGTCGAGAAGGCATCGAGATCGCCGCCGAGGCAGAAGACGCCGGGGTGGCGCGAGCCGAGCACGACATATTTGAACGCCTCGCCCATCTCGGCCTTGAGCGAACGGATGTGGCGGCCCCAGCCGTGGAAATCGACCAGCAGGTCGGGATTGAACGAGGGGCGGCCATCGAACTGCATGAAGGTCCAGACCGTCGACTGCGAGATATCGTAGGCCGCTTCGATCTGCTTCAGATCGCCCCAGAACCGGTCCGGCATCGCCGGGGC
>DASWWF010000106.1:0-2074 GCA_036401035.1 Devosia sp. | reverse complement strand
GCCCGGCTGCTGGTGACCGAGGATGGCGGCTATCGCCTGGTCCCGTAGTTTCCGCGAGGATGCTAACCTTTCGCGGTAACCACGCTACCTATGCACAAGTGGCAAAATGCTTTCCGCTGCCTTAACGGAAATGCTCTATAGGAAGTGTTGAGGGCAATGTCGGCTTCCCCGGCCGACAAGCTGCCCACGCGCGGGGACCGACCAGGGCATGCAGCTAGACGACGCGGCGACGATACTTGGGCGCGCGGACTTCTTTGAAGTCTGCGACGCCGAGCAGCGCCGCCTGCTGGCCTTCGCCAGCGAGCGCAAGCGGTTCCGCCCGGGCGCCGCGATCTACCAGAGCGGCGATACGCCCGAAGGCGCCCATGTGCTGATCAGCGGCACGGTGGCGACAACCCATGAAGGCGGCGAGAACAACCCCTTCCTCATCCACGACAGCGGCGCCGTGCTCGGCGCCATGGCGCTGGTGGTGGCCAAGCCGCGCCCGGTGACCGTCAAGGCCGTCGATGCGGTGGAAACCCTCTTCGTGCCGCGCACGGCGTTCATGAAGCTGGCCCAGCAATATCCGGACTTGGCGGCGCGCGCCGCCGACCGCATCCGCAAGGAACTCTCGGGCTATCTGGGCGCGATCGAGTCGCTGAAGCCGCGGATTGCGAAGGGCTAAGTCGGCCCCCGAACCGTCAGCCTCAATCGAATTTCGCGATCACTGGCACATGGTCGGATGGCTTGTCGGTCCAGCCGCGGGCGGCGCGGATGATGTCGTAGCCGGTGGCGTGGGCGGCGACGTCGGCGGTGGCCCAGATGTGGTCGAGGCGGCGGCCCTTGTCGGCATTGTTCCAGTCGGCCGAGCGATAGCTCCACCAGGAATAGAGCTTCTGGTCCATCGGCACATGCTTGCGGATGAGATCGACCCAGCCGTGATTGCCGGTGAGCAACTCCTGCAGTGCCTCGGTTTCGACCGGCGTGTGGCTGACGACCTTCAAAAGCTGCTTGTGGCTCCAGACATCGTGCTCGTAGGGCGCGATATTGAAATCGCCGCAGATCAGCTGGCCCTTGGCAAAGCCCGGGTCACCAAACCAGGTCTTGAGCTCGGAAAGGAAGCCGAGCTTGTGCTTGAACTTCGGGTTGATCTCCGGATCGGGCTCGTCGCCGCCGGCCGGGATATAGAAGCTGTGCACCGTCATCGGTCCGCGCCCCAGGTCGAGCGTCGCCGAGATATGACGGCTTTCCTCGATCTCGACGAAGACCCGGCTCGAAATGTCGTTGAGCGGCACTTTCGAGACGATGGCGACGCCGTGATAGCCCTTCTGCCCGTGCACGGCGCTGTAGGGGTAACCGGCGGCGGCAAATTCCTTGCGCGGGAACTGCTCGTTGAGACACTTGATCTCCTGCAGGCACAGGACATCGGGCTGGTATTTCGCCAGGAAATCCAGCACCAGCGGCAGCCGCAGGCGGACCGAGTTGATGTTCCAGGTGGCAAGCGAGACCGGCATCGGCGATTCCCGTGGCAGAGGGGGCCGGTTCTTATGCGGCCCTCACCGAGTCCCGTAAAGCCGATTTTGCCGAGTGAGCGGTCAGCGCTGAAGGAGCGCGCTGACTTGAGTGAGCGGTCAGCGCTGAAGGAGCGCGCTGACTCGCCGGATTATTTCCCGGTGATCGGGTCGACGTTGCGATAGGTCGCGTCGATGGAAAAGAAGGTGCGCGGGATCTCGACATCCTTTTCGACGTCGAACAGCGAGAAGGTGAGCTGCGAGCCCGAGGGTTCGGTCAGCACCCACTGGCGCAGGTCCATGCTCTCCTTGTCGAACACCAGATCGACCATGACGATGCCGGCCGGCGTATCGTCCTGCAGCGTCAGCGACAGATAGTCGGTCGACTGGTCGATGGCGACGATGTTGGAGCGGAGAAGGTTGATGTCGCTTTCGAGGAACTCGCGCAGCGGCACCTTGTCCTGCGGATAGGCGTATTGCGTCTTTTCCTTGCGGTCGACGACGTAAAAGCCGCGGCCGATCGAGATGATCTGCTCGTAGGACGGCGGATTGTAGCGGAACAGCACCTTGCCGGGCCGCTCGAG
>DASWWF010000105.1:0-3582 GCA_036401035.1 Devosia sp. | reverse complement strand
CCTTCGGGGGCCTTGGAGATGATCTTCTGGTCGACGAGGGCCTTGATGGTGCGGTCGTAGGCGGCCATGTCGAGGGCCGGGTCCTTGGGGTCGACGAGCTTGCTGACTTCGCCGACCATGTAGCGCTGGTGGGCCAGTTCGGCGGCGCCGGTGTCGTCAGAGTCGACGACGATCTGGGCGGCTTCATCGGGGTTGTCGAGCGCGTACTGCCAGCCCTTCATCGAGGCCCTGACGAAGCGGGTATAGGCGTCGACCTTGGCCGGATCGGAGAGGGTATCCTCCATGACATAGAGGCCGTCTTCGAGCAGGTCGTTGCCCATGTCGGTATAGTTGAAGATGGTCAGGTTGTCGGGGCCGAAGCCGGCGTCGAGAGCCTGGCCGTATTCGTTGTAGGTCATGACCGAGATGCAGTCGGCCTGCTTCTGGATCATCGGCTGGATGTCGAAGGACTGCTGCAGCACCTTGACGTCGCCGCCTTCGGCGGTGGAGAGGCCTTCCTTGTTCATCCAGGCGAAGAACGGATATTCGTTGCCGAAGAACCAGACGCCGAGCGTCTTGCCCTTGAAGTCGGCGACGGTGTTGATGTTGTTTTCTTTGGGGCAGATCATCATCAGGCCCGAGCGCTTGAACGGCTGGGCGATGTTGACGAGGTTGACGCCCTTGTCGCGGGCCGCGGCAGCGCCGCCCATCCAGTCGACGATGATGTCGGCGCCACCGCCGGCGATCACCTGCTCGGGCGCCACGTTCGGGCCGCCGGGCAGGATGGAGACGTCGAGGTTTTCTTCAGTGTAGAAGCCCTTCGCCTTGGCCACGATGTAGCCGGCGAACTGCGCCTGGGTGACCCACTTGAGCTGCAGGCTGAGCTTGTCCTGCGCCAGAGCCGCCGTCGCGGTGAGCGCCATGGCGCCGGCCGCCAATGCCAACAGAATTTTCTTCATGATTTGTATCGTCCCTTACCCCTGTTACGCCCGTCCACCACGGACGGACGGATGCCAGAAGGTGACAGCCCTCTCGATGAGGGCGATCACCCCATAAAAGGCAGAACCCGCCACCGCCGCCACGGCGATCTCTGCCCAGACCAGGTCGATGTTCAGTTTCCCGACCTCGGTCGATATCCGGAACCCCATTCCCACGATGGGAGTCCCGAAGAATTCCGCTACGATTGCGCCGATCAAGGCCAGAGTCGAGTTGATCTTGAGGGCGTTGAAGATGAAGGGCGCCGCGGCCGGAAGGCGCAGCTTGCCCAGCGTTTCCCAGTAATTGGCCGCATAGGTGTGCATCAGGTCGCGCTCGATGCTCGAAGACGCATTGAGGCCGGCGACGGTGTTGACCAGCATGGGAAAGAAGGTCATCGCCACGACGACGGCGGCCTTGGACGGCCAATCGAAGCCGAACCACATGACCATGATGGGGGCGATGCCGATGATCGGCAGCGCCGAAACAAAATTGCCGATGGGCAGCAGGCCGCGTTTCAAGAACGGCGAGCGATCCACGAGGATGGCGACGACGAAGCCCGAACCGCAGCCCATGACGAAGCCGGCGAGTACGGCCTTGAAGGTCTGGAGGAAATCGGCGGTGAGGGTCGGCACCGAGGCGATCAGCCGCTCCCAGATCTGGCTGGGGGCCGGCAGCAGCACCATGGGCACGTTGGCGCCGCGGGTGACGATCTCCCACATGAAGAGCAGCGCGAGGCCGAAGACCAGCGGGATGACCACGCCGAAGATGCTGCCGGGTAATCTGCCCTCGCGGACGGCTTTGGACAGCCGCTCGACGAAGAGCCAGGCAAAGCCCCAGCAGGCGATGAGCGCGAACCAGAAGAAGGCTGGCTCGTGGTCGTAGACGGGGAGCGTGGAGAGAAGGCCAAAGGCGCCGAGGAGCGTCACCACGCCGTCGATCCAGAGGGAGACGGGCAGCCGGAAGCGCAGCGCGGTCAGCAGGCCCGCGGCGGTGAAGGCGAGGAAGGGCAGCGGGGCCCCGCCCTGCGCAAGGGCCAGCAGCAGCGCGACGCCGGCAAGGGCGGAGGAGAGCACGGCGAGGACGAGTTGGAGCTTGCTCATGCGCGCGCGCCCATGCGCCGGTTGGCGAGCTTTTCGCCCCAGCCGACGGCGATGACCAGCACGGCGGCGAGCGCGGCGGCGATGAAGAGCGCGGCCCAGATCTGGATGGTCTGGCCGTTATAGCTGCCGGTGAGCAGGCGGACGCCGAGACCGCCGCCGGCATTGTTGGAGAGTTCGCCGACCACCGCGCCGATGAGCGAGATGGCGATGCCGACCTTCATCGAGGCGAAGAGAAAGGGCACCGAGGCGGGCCAGCGGAGTTTCGAGAACACCTGCCAGGGCGTGGCGTTGTAGGTGCGCATCAGATCGAGCTGGATGGCTTCGGGGGTGCGCAGGCCCTTGACCATGCCGACGACGACCGGGAAGAAACTGAGATACATCGAGATCAGCGCCTTGGGCAGCAGGCCGGTGACGCCGACGGCGCCGAGGCCCACCACCACCATCGGGGCGATGGCGAGGATCGGCACGGTCTGGCTGGCGATGATCCAGGGCATCAGCGAGCGGTCCGATGCATCGTTGTGGACGATGACCACGGCGAGGCCGATGCCGAGCAGGGTGCCGAGGGCGAAGCCGAGCAGCGTGGCGCCGAGGGTGATGCCGGCGTGGAAGGCGAGCGAGCGCGGCGAGGAGATGGCGGTGCCGAAGACGCCGTTCCAGATGACGCCGATCACCTGATGCGGGGCCGGCAGCACGGGCTTGTCCTGCGACCAGGTCTGCTGGGCGAATTGGGTGAACGGCACGTCCACGAGATTGGCGCGACCGTTCAGCGTCTGCTGCCAGGGCGCGTTCATGCCGATGGCCGCGGCGTACCAGATGGCGACGATCGCCAGCAGCACGATGAGGATCGGAACCGTCTTGCCCCCGCTCACCGGCTACTCCTCGTAGGAATGGCCGGCGCGGAGGCCGTCGCGGACGCGGGCGGCCAGGCGCAGGAATTCGGGCGTCTCGCGGATATCGAGCGGGCGCTCGGCCGGGAGGTCCGAGGTGATGATATCGGTCACCCGGCCGGGCCGCGGGCTCATCACCACGATCTTGGTCGAGAGGTAGACGGCCTCGGGGATGGAGTGGGTGACGAAGGCGATGGTCTTTTGCGTCCGGGCCCAGAGTTTGAGGAGCTCGGAGTTGAGGTGATCGCGGACGATTTCGTCGAGCGCCCCGAAGGGCTCGTCCATCAGCAGCAGGTCGGCGTCGAAGCTCAGGGCGCGGGCGATGGAGGCGCGCTGCTGCATGCCGCCCGAGAGCTGCCAGGGGAACTTCTTTTCGAAGCCGGTCAAATTCACCAGTTCGAGCACGCGCTGGATGCGGGCCTCGCGATCGCCGAGGCCCATGACTTCGAGCGGCAGCGCGATGTTCTTTTCGATGGTGCGCCACGGGTAGAGCGCCGGCGCCTGGAAGACATAGCCATAGGCACGGTTGAGCCGCGCGTCGGACGGGCTGGTGCCGTTGACGGTGATGGTGCCGGAGGTGGGCTGTTCGAGATCGGCCATGACGCGGAGGAACGTGGTCTTGCCGCAGCCCGAGGGGC
>DASWWF010000104.1:0-4608 GCA_036401035.1 Devosia sp. | reverse complement strand
CCGGAGGATGAAACGCACCTCCGGCTGGAGCCCTGCTCCGCCGTCGTGACCGGGGTTTTGGGCGTTCACACGGGATGATCCGGGGCGTTTATCGGAATGCCCCACCGCCGCAGAGTGCCAGTCGAGACCAGACCACGCTCTTCGCGTTTCTCCAGTCGCACTCCGAAGACCACGCACAACCGACGCATGGCTACGGCAGCAAATTAAGGCGACGGGTTACCTGTTTCCGTCAGACCTTCCCGGCTTGACCTGGGGGCGACCGACGCCTCCCCCACCCAGCCTCGCCACCCCGGCCGCTCGTTTGCAACCTCGCTTGAGGGGTGGCGATGGGGGATTCTAGCGCGGTGGGAACGGGCGGGGATAAGCCGGCGTAGATTTCTGACAAGGGTCTGAACCGATTGCGGAATTCATGAACGATGGATGATGCGAAACTGACCGGGAAATCTGTCGTGGTGGATGGGAAAAGTCCTACCCTGCGCATCAGTGCGGACCATGAACGTTCATCGTGTGATGGTGGCATGCACGTAGTGGGGTCTCCCTCGCCGCGAGGGGAAGACACGACGGCCGGGGCGTGGGGCCTGACACCCGGCGGCGCTCCGGCGCAATTTTATCGACTGCGACGACGATTGCTTTGCCGGGTGGTGGCACGATGGGGGAATGCCAGGGGGGCGGTTATGCGGTGGATGCTGGTTTTGGTGATGGTCGGGTTGTGCCTGGCTCCGGCGGCGGCGCGCGAGACGGCGCGCTCGGCGACCTGCGCGAGCATGGCGGCGGACCGGAATGAGCCGAACCTGCCCCCCGGCTTCGGCTTCGCCTGGGGCGAGATTCCCGATCTGGAGCAGGCGATCGATATCTGCCGGCTGGCGCTCGAAGAACTGCCCGACGATGCGGTGATCATGTTCCGGCTCGCGCGGGCGCTGACGCAGGCCGAACGCTATACCGAGGCCATGCCGCTGATGTTGAGATCGGCAGAGGCGGGCTATGCCCCCGCCGAGGCCGCCTACGGCACGGCCGCTCTCAACGGCCGCGGGCTGCAGCAGGACAACAAGCAGGCGCAGCACTGGCTGGAACGCGCGGTGGCGCAGAACCATCCGGTGGCCCTCAACAATCTCGCCACCATGTATGCCAAGGGCGGCGGCCTGCCGCGCAACGACCGCGAGGCCATGCGCCTCTATGCACTGGCGGCCGAACTTGGCTACGCCCCCGCCCAGGCCAACCTGGGCATGTACTACGTCTACGCCATCGGCACGGAATACAATCCGGCCGAGGCGCAGCGGCTATTGGAACTCTCGGCGGCGCAGGACGACGCCTTCGGCAAGACCCTGCTGGCCGAAATGCTGCTGCGGGCACCCGGCGTGACCCTCGACCCGCCGCGCGCCATCACCCTGCTGACCCAGGCGGCGATCGCCGGACAGGCCATGGCGCACCGCCTGCTCGGCATTGCCTATGCGGATGGGTACTATGTCGACTACGATCCATTCGCGGCGCTGGTCCATCTCGAACGCGCCTATGCGGACGGAGACGCCGAGGCGGCCTATCGCCTGGCGTTCCTCTATGGCTCAAAAGAGGGCGTCGGCCTCGATGAGGCGCGCGCCCAGGACTACCTGCTCAAGGCGGCCGAGCAGGGTTTTCCGCACGCGCTCTACCATGCCGGCCGGAACTACTATTATGGCTTCTGGACCGCGCCGGACGCCGAAAAGGCCGACTACTGGCTCGGCCGCGCGGCCCTGATGGGCGTGCCGGAGGCCCAGTTTCTCTATGCCGAAATGCTGCTGCAACAGGACCGGCCAGAGCTGGTCGACAAGGCCCTGAACTATGCCGAGAGGGCCGGCTATGGCGGCGAGGCGCGCGGCTTCATCCTGCTGGCCGAACACTATCTGGAGCGCGAGCAATGGGAACGGGCCCACGGCTACGGCTCGCTGGCCATGCAGATGGGCGACGAGGAGGTCAAGAACCTGGCGCGCCGGGTATTCGAAGCGGTCGAGCCGCACCTCAAACAGCCGCAGCAGCCAATGGCCGGCAATACCGCCGGGCTCGGCTGAGCCCCCTACCGCCGCACCACGTCTGCAACCGCCTGCGCCAGTTCCTTTTGCGAGAAGGGTTTGGAGAGGCGGGGGAGGTCCATGGCGGAGCCGCGGGGGAGTTCGGCGTAGCCGGTGGCGAGGATGACGGGCAGGTTGGGCCAGATCATGTGGATGGCGAGCGCGAGCTGGCTGCCGGTCATGCCGGGCATGGCGTGGTCGGAGATGACGAGATCGATCGGTTCGCCGGATTCGAGCACGGCCAAGGCCGACTTGCCGTTGGTGACCTCGTGCACGGAATGGCCGAGATCCTCGAGCATCATGGCGGTGTTCATCAGCACCAGCGCGTCGTCGTCGACAGCGAGGATATTGAGATGGCGGTTGGCAGTGTGCTGTTCGGCGGCCTGCGGCACGAATTCGGGCATGGCCGGCCCCTCGGCGGCGGGAAGCCAGAGTTCGGCGGTGGTGCCCTCGCCCTTTTCGCTCTTGAGGATCAGCTTGCCGCCCGATTGCGCCGCGAGGCCATGCACCATGGGCAGGCCGAGGCCGGAGCCCTTGCCGACGCCCTTGGTGGTGAAGAACGGTTCGGCCGCCTTTTCGAGCGTTTCGGCATCCATGCCTTCGCCCTGGTCGGAGACGGCAAGGCAGAGATAGGCGCCGGGGTTGAGGCCCTGCGCATTGCCCGCTTCGAGCGTCTCGGCACGCACCGTGATGGTGATGACGCCGCCGTTGGGCATGGCGTCGCGCGAGTTGACGCAGAGATTGAGCACCGCGGTTTCGAGCTGGCTCGGATCGGTGACGGCGGCCAGCGACGCGCCGCTGAAGCGCGTATCGATGCTGACGGCGGGCCCCAATGACGGGATGATCAGCGACACCAGCCCGTCGATCAATTGCGGCACATCGACGGCCTGCACCTTGAGCGGCTGCCGTCGCGCATAGGCGAGGAGCCGCTGGGTCAGCGTGGCGCCGCGCTGCGCGCCCTGCACGGCATTGTCGATGAGGCGGGTGACCTTGGGGTCGTCGGGCAGGTGCTTGCGCACCAGTTCGAGGCTCGAGAGGATGGCGGTGAGCAGATTGTTGAAATCATGCGCCACGCCGCCGGTGAGCTGGCCGATGGCATCGAGCTTTTGCGCCTGCAGCAGCTGCTCGCGCGCCTGCTCGAGCGACAGCTGCGTGTCGCGCTTGTCGGTGATGTCGCGGGTGATCTTGGCAAAACCGAGCAGGTCGCCGGCATCGTTGTGGATGGCGTCGATGATGACATGGGCCCAGAACCGCGTGCCGTCCTTGCGGACGCGCCAGCCTTCGTTCTCGAACCGGCCTTCGGAGGCGGCGGTTTGCAGCGCCCGTTCCGGCAGGCCCGCGGCGCGATCTTCGTCGGTATAGAAGCGGCCGAAATAGGAGCCGATGACCTCCTCGGCCTCGTAGCCCTTGAAGCGACGGGCACCCGGGTTCCAGCTCGCCACCTGCCCGGCGGGATCGAGCATGTAGATGGCGTAATCCGCGATGGCCTCGACGAGCAGCCGATAGCGCTCCTCTTCTGTCAGAGCGCTGGCGATGCGATCAACACTCATGCCGTCCGAAAACCCCACTGGCCCTTTGCCCCGCACTGCAACGCACTCTTTGGCAATTCGTTCCAAGACCTGATCGATATGCTTAAGAAGCTGCAAGCCGTACAGTACGGCACGTAGCGTTCCTTAGCGCGGGCACCTATATTAGGACGGAGTGAAAGGAAGGCAAATGCAGGCCAGGGCCGAGCCCGAAAAACGCGCCTCGATCGGCGCGCGGCGCAATCCGGCGACCGAGGACGCCATCCTCGAGGCGGCCGAGGCAATATTGCGCGAGGGCGACCTCGCCGGCTTTTCCATCGAGGCCGTGGCGCGGCGGGCGCGGGCGGGGAAACCCACCATCTATCGCTGGTGGCCCAACAAGACCCGCCTGCTGCTCGACGTCTATCAGCGGCTGAAACTCAAGATGGAGGCGGTGGATACCGGCGCCATCGAGGAAGACTGCGTGCAGTTCCTGCTCGGGCTCTTCCGCTACTGGAGCGCCGGGCCCGGCCAGGTGTTCCGCTCGATCTTCGCCGAAGCCCAGAGCGACGAAGCCGCCGCCGAGGCGCTACGCGACTATGCCGAGGGCCGCCGTGCGCATACCGCCAAGATGTTCGAGCGGGCGATTGCCCGCGGCGAGCTGCGGGCCGATGCGAATGCGGAGATCGCGGCCGAGGTGATCGCCGCCTTCGCCTGGGCCCGGTTGCTGACCGGACGGCTCAAGGCCGATGAGGCGGAGATCCGGGCGACGGTGCGGCAGTTGCTGGGGGGGATGCGGTGAGGCGCGATCCCTCGCGGTGCGAAAGAAAAGGCCCGGTCTCCCGGGCCTTTTGACTTACTGCGTGGCAGCTTCGCTGGCTTGTGCTTCGGTCTGCTGCTTGACGCCTTCGGCGAGGGCGGCGTCGGGGATGTCGATGGCGAGGCCCTGCTTGAGGGTGGCGACCGAGGCCTCGAAATTCTGGAACATCACCTGCTGCTGCAGCTGCGGGGCGATCTGGTCAAGGGACGGCGGCTGGCTCATGCGCTTTTCTTCGAGCTTG
>DASWWF010000103.1:0-4222 GCA_036401035.1 Devosia sp. | reverse complement strand
ACGCATCTGCACAACTGGCTCGACATGGCGCGCGAGCGCATCGCCTTCCAGGGCCTGCCGGCGCGAATCTGCTGGGTCGGGCTCGGCGATCGGCATCGGCTCGGCCTTGCCTTCAACGAGATGGTGCGAACAGGCGAACTCAAGGCGCCGGTGGTGATCGGTCGCGATCACCTCGACTCCGGGTCGGTGGCCTCGCCCAATCGCGAGACGGAGGCGATGCGCGATGGCTCCGACGCCGTCTCCGACTGGCCCCTGCTCAATGCACTGCTCAACACCGCCTCGGGCGCCACCTGGGTGTCGCTGCACCATGGCGGCGGCGTGGGCATGGGCTTCTCGCAGCATGCCGGCATGGTGATCTGTGCCGACGGCAGCGAAGACGCGGCACGGCGGCTGGAGCGCGTGTTGTGGAACGACCCGGCCTCGGGCGTCATGCGCCATGCCGACGCCGGCTACGACATTGCGCTCGACGTGGCGCGTGAGAAGGGTCTCGACCTGCCGGGCATCTTCTGATGCGGCTGGTGCACCTTGCCGATCTGCCGGAGGTGCCCTGGCGCAATGGCGGCGGCATCACCCGCGAAATCGCCGCCTGGCGCGATCCGGCAGTGCATCCGGATTTTCTGTGGCGCGTGAGCATGGCGACGGTCAACGCCGCCGGCCCGTTCTCGCGCTTCGAGGACATCGACCGCAGCATTGCGGTGCTGGACGGCGATGGCCTCGTGCTGCGGGTGGGCCAGGCGGAGCATGTGCTGACGCCATCCACCGCGCCCTTCGCCTTTCCGGGCGAAGACGCGGTGACGGCGGATGTGCTCGGCGCCAGCACCATGGACCTCAACGCCATGACTCGGCGCGGCCATTTCACCCACACCATACGGCGACTGGTCGTCGAAGGAACCCTGGCGTTCACTGCCGGGGCGGATGCGACGATCCTGGTTCTGCTGGGAGATGTGACGGTCGCGGCGTCCGAGGAAACCTACGTCGCGGGGCGCTTCGATGCCCTCGTGGACATCAACGCCGGAACGCAACTGCGCCTCACTGCTTCAACCGGGCGTACAGAGGCTATCGCGGTGGAAATCCACCGGGTCGCATGACCTGAGACTTTCACCGCATATCGCGGCGCGTGCTGTCGCGGGCCATGATGGTGATGCCCAGATCGACCACACGGGGCGCGTCGGTAGCGCCGTCGATCGCATCGCGGATGGCGTGGGCGGCCGAGTGGCCGCATTCCCAGCGCGGGGTGCGGCAACTGGAGATGCCGGGTTCGGCGGCCGCGGCGGGGTCGAGATCGTTGAAGCCGGCGATGCCCAGGTCCTGCGGCACGCTGATGCCGCGGCGCTGACATTCGAACAGCGCGCCCATCGCCAGCATGTCGTTGTTGCAGAAGACGGCGTCGAGCCCGGGGATCGTCTCCAGCGCTTTGGCGAGCAAGGCGCGGCCGGTGGCCGGGCTCGAAAAGCGGATCCACTCGTCGGGGTTGCCCGGATCGATCGAAGGCGGAGCGGGATCGAGCAGGCAGACGAGATCGGGATCGTAGAGGCCGGCGGCCTCGAGCGCGTCGCGATGGCCCAGCAGGCGCCCCTCGGAGCGGTCGTTGAGGTAGCCGCCGAGGAAGGCGATGCGGCGGTAGCCGGCTTGCACCAGATGCTCGGTCATCCGCCGCCCGCCCTCGCGGTGGGAGAAGCCGATGACGCGGTCGATCGGGTCGTCTGTCAAATCCATGATCTGCACGACCGGACAGTCGGCAGCCTCGAGCGCCCGCCGCGCCGCCGGGCTCTGGTCGATGCCCGAGACGATCAGCCCCGCCGGCTTGTGCCGCAGCATCTCGACGATGCGCTTTTCCTCGAGCGCGCGGTCATAGCGGGTGTTGGCGAGTTCGACGCGCAGGTTGGTTTCCTCGACGCCGTCATAGATGCCGCGCAGCACGTCGGTGAAGATATTGGGGGTCAGCGCCGGGACGAGCACGCCGATGAGGTTGTTGCGGGCCGAGGCCAGCGCGCGGGCATTGAGGTTGGGCGTGTAGTTGAGATCGCGCACCGCATCGTCGATGACGCGGCGCAGGCTCTCGGAGACGAGTGCGGGGTCGCGCAGCGCCCGCGAGACGGTGATCTTGCCCACGCCCGCCCGCTCGGCGACATCGGCAATCGTCGGCCCGCCATTTCCCCGGCGCCTGCGCACCATCATCCCCCAGACGCAATCTGTTGCCCGACCCATTAGCTCAACACCGGGTCCGAAGCCAGAAATCTGCGCTCATTAGGCCGCTGGGAGACCTGCCCCGCCGGCTTCGAGATCAAAAACCGTTCAGACAGCACTCCTCCCGATATGGGTAGCCGCGATGGGAGCAACCGTCTGCCGCCCCGGGGACAGAATTCCGCCATACGGAAATCCGCGAAGGCGGCGACGGCGCTGGACGGAAAACATGGTTCAAGGCAAGTTGCAGGCGACCGGGGACCCAGATGACCAGCGAAACCGAGGGTGTGCGCCGCGACTGGACCAACCTCGTCGCCGCTGCCTACGCCATTACCTCGACCTGCCTCTTCGCGCTGATCTTCATGTCGGGCAAGTTCGTGGGCGATGCCGCCTCGCCGATCCAGATCATGTTCCTGCGCTATGTCGGCGGGCTGATCACGGTGACCATCATCTGTCTCATCCGCCGGCAGAGCTGGCAGTCGCTGCAAAGCCCCTACCGCCTGTCGCAGTTCTGGCGCGTGTTCACCGGGGCCGCGGGGGCGATCGCGCTGATCTACGGCAATGCCAATATGCCGCTGGTCGATGCCAATGCAATCAACCTGCTCCGCGTGGTGTTTCTCATCATGCTGGGCATGATCCTCCTCGGCGACCGGCTCAACACCGCGCGCTCGATCGGCATCGCCATCTGTTTCATCGGCGCGGCAGGGATCATGGTGTCGCGAGGCGCCTTCTCGGACTTCGGGGCCGAATACCTGCTGCCGGCGGGTGTCGTGCTGGTGGGCAGCATGTTCGTCGCGGCGGAGGGGTTCTTCATCAAGGTTCTGGCCACGAGCGATCGGCCGCTGGTCACCATCGTCCATGCCAATGTGTTCGGCGTGCTGCTGCTCTTCATCCCGGCCGTGCTGACCTGGGGCTCGCTCGGGCCGGTCAACTTCGCGCTGCTGATGCTCGGGCCCTTCGCCATTCTCGGCCAGTTCCTCACCATCAGGGCCAATTCGCTGGCCTCGGTATCGGTGCTGGCGCCGCTGTCCTACACCTCGCTGATCTTTGCCGCGGTGATCGGCTGGGCGTTCTTTGCCGAGGTGCCGACCGTCGGGGTCGCCCTCGGCGCGGCAACCGTCGCCGTCGGCGGCATTGTCCTGGCCATGACCCGGAAGTAGTGGTCGCCGATCGACGCGAACTTTTCCACGATGCGGAAATCCGCGCAGTGGAAGAGGACCATCCTCGGGCGCGCGCATAACCTGCCTCAAATCCGCGAAACATTGCTCGCGGCCGAATGGGAGGATGCACTTTGAAGATTACCAAGGTCGAGGCGTTCCAGCTGGCGTGGGACGAAAACAAGAAGTCGCGCGCGGCCTTCGTTCGCATCGAGACGGAAGACGGCCAGTTCGGCCTGGGCGAAGCAACGCCGATGGCGAACGGCCTCGCCCACCTCACCGTGATCGCGGCCGACATGGCGCCCTACCTCATCGGCAAGGATGCGCTCGACCACGCCGTGCTGCTCGATACGCTCTACCACAAATGCGTGAAACTGGGGCCCGAGGGCGTGGTCACCGGCGCCCTGGCGGCGCTCGATATCGCGCTCTGGGACCTGAAGGGCAAGCTGCTCGGCCAGCCCGTGTACAAGCTTCTCGGCGGCGCCTGGCGCACCGAGCTCACCTGCTACGCATCGGTCGGCGGCAACGCCTTCCGCACGGTCGACCAGACCGTCGACGTGGTGATGCGCCGCGTCGAGAAGGAAAAGCCCAAGGCGGTGAAGATCCGATGGGATGGCGACCGCACCAAGCTCGACGTCGATATTCCGGGCGACATCGCCAAGGCCAAGGCCGTGCGCAAGGCGCTGGGCGACGACTTCATCCTCGGTTTTGATGCCAACAACGGCTATTCGGTCGGCGGCGCCATGCGGGTCGGCCGGGCGCTCGAAGACCTGGGCTTTACCTGGTTCGAAGAGCCGGTGCAGCACTACCATGTCTCCGCCATGGGCGAAGTTGCGCAGCGGCTCGACATCACCGTATCGGCCGGCGAGCAGACCTATACG
>DASWWF010000102.1:0-6778 GCA_036401035.1 Devosia sp. | reverse complement strand
GCGGACCGTTCCGCCAGCACCATATAGTTGATGCCGGTGTCGCGGCTCTGGCGCCATTCGTCGGCGAGGGGGTGGAAGACCACGCCGGTCTTTTCGACGACCTTCAGGCCATTGCGGGTCACCAGAGCCGAAATCTCCTCGGGGGTGAGGAACTTGGCGTAGTCGTGCGTCCCTTTGGGGAGCCAGCGCAGCACCTGTTCGGCGCCGACGATGGCGAGGGCATAGGCGCGCAGGGTGCGGTTGATGGTGGCGGTGAACAGCAGGCCGCCCGGGGCGACGAGGTCGGCGCAGCTCTTCATATAGAGCGGCACGTTGTCGACATGCTCGACCACTTCCATGTTGAGCACGATGTCGAACTGCTCGCCGGAGGCGGCCAGCGCCTCGGCCGTGGTGGCACGGTAGTCGATTTCGAGCCCGGACTGGTCGGCGTGCAGCTTGGCGATGCGGATGTTCTTTTCGCCGGCATCGATGCCGACGACGTCGGCGCCGAGACGGGCCATGGGCTCGCTCAGCAAGCCGCCGCCGCAGCCGATATCGAGGATGCGCAGGCCCTCGAAGGGCCGGCGCTTGGTGCCGTCGCGGCCGAAATGGCCGATGGCCTTGTCGCGGATATAGCCCAGCCGCACCGGGTTGAACTTGTGCAGCGGCTTGAACTTGCCGGTCGGATCCCACCATTCCTCGGCCATGGCCGAGAACTTGGCGATCTCATCGGGATTGATCGTGGTTTCCATGCCGGGTTTATCCGCCCGCCGGCTGGCGGTTGCAAGGGGACGCAAGCGCGCAGGTTATCGGCGCGGCTCGGAACCGTGGAACAGGGCCCAGCGCCAGCCGGCCTCCGTCCGCGTCAAAGTGCCGGAGATGCGGTAGGGCAGGCGGCGCGTCTGGGCCCCGGCGAGGACGACATCGCCTTGGGCGAAGAACCAGACTTGCTGATCGCTGCCACCGCTATCGAGCTGCGGCAGGTCCCACCAGACAGTATAGTCCATGGCGTGAATGGCGCCGAGCAGCGCCGCGATGGCCGTCCGACCGCGGGCGACCTCACCGGGCTCCGACCCCACCAGCAGCGCGTCGGACAGGAATAGCTCGGCGACCGCCGGATCGCGATCCAGCATGGCGCGGTTGAGTTCCCCCAGCGCAGTCCGCACGATCTCGTCCATAGCCGCCCCCACGGCGACCCGCAGCTGCCGGCGAGTCGCGGCCCCTGTTGATAACCCCGTGGGTTTGTGGCACATCCCCGGCCGAATTCGAAGCGTACCGCCGGGTTCGGTCCGGCGCGGGGAGCAGATGGCGCGTATCGTAGTCAAGTTCGGCGGCACTTCGGTGGCCACCGTGGAGCGCATCCGGCAGGCGGCGCTGCATGTAAAGCGCGAGGTCGACGCCGGCAATGAAGTCGCCGTCGTGGTTTCGGCCATGTCGGGCAAGACCAACGAACTGGTCGGCTGGGTCAACGAGGCAAGCAAACTCCACGATGCGCGCGAATACGACGCCGTGGTCGCCTCCGGCGAGCAGGTCACCGCCGGCCTGATGGCGATCGTGCTCAGCGAAATGGGCGTGCCGTCGCGGTCCTTCCAGGGCTGGCAGGTGCCGATCCATACCGACGACGCGCATGGCGCGGCGCGGATCACCGATATCGACCCGACCGAACTCAACCGCCGCTTTGCCGATGGCGTGGTGCCGGTGATCACCGGCTTCCAGGGCATTGCGCCCTCGGGCCGGGTGACGACGCTGGGCCGTGGCGGCTCGGATACCTCGGCGGTCGCCGTGGCGGCGGCGGTCAAGGCCGACCGCTGCGACATCTATACGGATGTAGACGGGGTTTACACGACGGACCCGCGGATCGTGCCCAAGGCGCAGCGGCTGACCAAGATTTCCTTCGAGGAAATGCTGGAAATGGCCTCGCTCGGCGCCAAGGTGCTGATGATCCGGTCGGTCGAGATGGCGATGGCGCACAAGGTGCGCCTCACCGTCCGCTCCACTTTCGACGATCCCAACGCGCCGCAGATTGCGCCGGATGGGACCCCGGGCGTGCCCGGTACTCTGGTTTGCGATGAGGATGAGATCATGGAACAGCAGATCGTTTCGGGCGTCACGCTGGCGCGCGCCGAATCCAAGATCACGCTGCGCGACGTCAAGGACCGGCCGGGCGTCGCCGCCGCCGTGTTCGGGACGCTGTCGGACGAGTCGATCGTGGTCGACATGATCGTGCAGAACGTTTCCGAGGACGGCTCGACCACCGACATCACCTTCACGGTGCCCGATGCCGAGCACGACAAGGCGGTCAAGGCGCTCAAGGCGGCCGGCGAGGCCGGGCGGTTCGAATACCGCCTGCTGACCAGCGCCAAGGGCGGAGCCAAGGTTTCCGTGGTGGGCGTGGGCATGCGCAACCATGCCGGCGTCGCCGCTTCGATGTTCAAGGCCCTTGCGGACAAGTCGATCAATATCCAGTTGATCACCACGTCGGAAATCAAGACCTCGGTGCTGATCGACGACGAATATGCCGAGCTTGCGGTTCGGGCGCTGCATACGTATTACGGGTTGGACAAACCAGACGCCTGACGCCACGCGACGCGGTCGCTGACGCCGGGCTCCCAAGGGCGGTGCGGCCGCCAGGCGGAGGATATGGCGACAGCGATCAGCGGTCCGCGCGTGCTCTTGAAGCAGCTGCGCGAAACCATGGCGGAGCCGCTGGCTGCGCAGGATCGCCTCAACAAGATCGTCGGACTCATCGCCGAGAACATGCACGCGGACGTCTGTTCGTTCTACGTGCTGCGCGATGACGGCGCTCTGGAGCTGTTCGCGACCCGCGGCCTCAAGGCCGAATCCGTGCATATGACGACGCTGCGGCTGGGCGAGGGCCTGGTGGGCCTGATTGCGGCCGAGGCCGAGGCGCTCAGTCTCGAAAATGCGCCGTCGCATCCCAGTTTCGCCTACCGGCCCGAGACCGGCGAAGATCCGTACAACGCCTTCCTCGGCGTGCCGGTGTTGCGCGCCGGGCAGACGCTGGGCGTCCTCGTCGTGCAGAATGCCGAGCGGCGGGTCTATGGCGAGGACGAGACCGAGGCGCTGCTCACCACGGCGACGATTCTGGCCGAAATGATCGCCACCTCGGAATTCGACGTGCTGATCAAGCCGGGGCAGGACATTGACCTCAGGCGTCCGCGCACCTTCCACGGCACCGGCTTTTCGGACGGTATCGCGCTGGGGCAGGTGGTGCTGCACGATCCGCGCGTGGTGGTCACCAATTTCATCGCCGAGGATACCGAGGCCGAGCAGCACCGGCTGTCGGCGGCGCTCGACACCATGCGGGTGTCGATCGACGACATGCTGAGCCATGGCGACATGCAGTCGCTCACCGATCACCGCGAGATTCTCGAAAGCTACCGGATGTTCGCGCATGACCGGGGCTGGGTCGACCGGCTGCGGGAGGCGATCGAGAATGGCCTCACCGCCGAAGCGGCGGTCGAGCGGGTGCAGAACGATACCCGTGCCCGCATGATGCGATCGACCGACCCCTATATCAAGGATCGGCTGCACGACCTCGACGATCTCGCCAACCGGCTCCTCCGGGTGCTGACCGGCGACGGTTCGGCGATGGGCATGAAGGAACTGCCCGAGAATGCCGTCCTCGTCGCCCGCAATATGGGGCCGGCGGACCTGCTCGAATATGACCGCACGCGGCTGCGCGCCGTGGTGCTCGAAGAGGGCGGGGCGACGGCGCATGTCGCCATCGTCGCCAAGTCGCTGGGCATGGTGGCCATCGGCCAGGCCGAAAACATCGTGTCGCTGGCCGAGAACGGCGACGACATCATCGCCGACGGCGCCACCGGCACGGTGCATCTGCGGCCGACGCCGGATGTCGAGCAGACCTATGTCGACAAGGTGCGGCTCTCGGCCAAGCGCCGGGCGCATTATCTGACGCTCAAGGACAAGCCGGCCGTCACCCGCGACGGCGTCAACGTCACCCTGCTGCACAATTCGGGGCTGGTGGCCGATCTGCCGATGCTGAACGACACCGGCGCGGCTGGCGTCGGGCTGTTCCGCACCGAACTGCAGTTCATGATTGCCAGCAAGCTGCCGCGGCTCAACGAGCAGGTCGAGCTCTACTCCGAGGCGATCCGGCTGGCCAACGGGCTGCCCATCGTCTTCCGCCTGCTCGATATCGGCGGCGACAAGGTGATCCCCTACCTCCGCAGCGAGGTCGAGGAGAACCCGGCCATGGGCTTCCGTTCGCTGCGCCTCGCGCTCGACCGGCCGGGCCTTCTCCGCATCCAGATCCGCGCCCTGCTGCAGGCCGCCAATGGCGGGCCGATGAAGATTCTGGTGCCGATGGTCACCGATGCCTGGGAATTCCGGCAGACACGGCTGGTGGTCAACAAGGAGGTCGAGCGGATGCGCCATGAAGGCCGCCCGGTGCCGAGCAAGCTCGAACTGGGCGCCATGATCGAGGTGCCTTCGCTGCTCTGGGAACTCGACCAGGTGCTGCCGGAGGCCGATTTCGTCTCCATCGGCTCGAACGACCTGGTGATGTTCCTCACCGCTGCCGACCGCGCCAATCCGCGCGTCGCCAAGGCCTATGACCCCATCGCGCTGCCGCGCCTCAGGGCGCTCAAGCACATTGTCGACATGGCCAGGCGCTATGGCGTGCCGCTCACCATGTGCGGCGAACTGGCCGGCCGTCCGGTCGAGGCGTTGGCGCTGATGTCGATCGGCATGACCCGGCTCTCGATGAGTCCGCCGGCCATCGGTCCGATCAAGGAAATGATCCTCGGGCTCGAACTCGAGCCCATCCGCAAGTCCGTCTCTGCCGCTCTGCTCGAAGGTTCGAGCGGCGTCGGCATCCGCGAGCTGCTGCTCGACTGGGCCGGTCGGCAGTCGCTCGCCATCTAGGTTTTCTCATGCCCGCTCTGCCTCAGGACAAGCTCGCCGCTTTGGAAAAACGCTTCGAATCCGTCGAAGCGGCGCTCTCGTCCGGCCCGTCCGCCGAAGACTATGTCCGGCTTTCCAAGGAATATGCCGAGCTCGAGCCGGTGGTCCGCCCGATCATGGCCTATCGCAAGCTGCAGGCCGATTTCCAGGATGCGCAGGCGCTGGTCGCCTCGGGCGACAAGGAAATGGCCGAAATGGCCGAAGCCGAGATCGGCGAGTTGAAGCCGCGGCTCGAGCAGATGGAATCGGAAATCCAGATCCTGCTGCTGCCGCGCGATGCGGCGGACGAAAAGAGCGTCATCCTCGAAGTCCGGGGCGGTACGGGCGGCGACGAGGCAGCCCTCTTCGCCGGCGATCTGCTCCGCATGTACCAGCGCTATGCGGACCTGCAGGGCTGGAAATTCACCCTGATGGAAGAAAGCCCGGGCGAAGTCGGCGGCTACAAGGAAGTGGTCGCCAATATCACCGGCAAGGGCGTCTATGCGCGGATGAAGTTCGAATCGGGCGTGCACCGGGTGCAGCGCGTGCCGGCGACCGAGTCCCAGGGCCGCATCCACACCTCGGCTGCCACCGTCGCGGTGCTGCCCGAAGTCGAGGATATCGATATCGAGATCAAGCCCGAGGACATCCGCATCGACACGATGCGATCGTCCGGTGCGGGCGGCCAGCACGTCAACACCACCGATTCGGCTGTGCGCATCACCCATCTGCCGACCGGCATCGTGGTGACGGCGTCACAGAAATCGCAGCACCAGAACCGGGCGACCGCCATGAAGGTGCTGCAGGCGCGGCTTTACGAAGAGCAGCGCCATGCCCGCGATTCTGCCCGGTCCGAGGCCCGCAAGGAGCAGGTTGGGTCGGGCGATCGCTCCGAACGCATCCGCACCTACAATTTCCCGCAGGGCCGGGTCACCGACCACCGCATCAATCTGACGCTCTACAAGCTCGACAAAGTCATCGCCGGCGAGGCGCTGGACGAGCTGGTGTCGGCGCTGATCACCGAGCATCAGGCCGCGCAACTCGCCGAAATGGGGAACGGGGGCTGAGCGGGGGCTTGCGCATCGGGGAAGCCTGGCGCGGCGTCCGCGACCTCTTTCGCCGTGCCGGCATCGATACTCCCGAACTCGACGCGCGCATCTTTGCCGAACAGGCCTTCGGCCTCGACCGGCTGAATCTCGTCAACCGCGAGCGCGATTTTGCCTCGCCCGAGGCGCTCAAGAAGCTCCAGGACATGGCCGCCCGCCGCCTGCGCGGCGAACCGGTGGTCCGGATCATCGGCGAGAAAGAATTCTACGGCCGTCCGTTCACCCTGGGCGGCGCGACGCTGGTGCCGCGGCCGGAGACGGAAATGCTGGTGGTGCGCGGGCTCGAACTGCTCGAGGGCAAGCACCACAAGGCCATTCTCGACCTCGGAACCGGAACGGGCTGCATCGCCATCTCGATGCTGGCGGAAAGTCCCTCGGCGCAGGGTGTCGCGGTCGATCTCTCGCCCGAAGCGCTGGTGACGGCCCAGCACAATGCCGACCGCCACGGCGTGGAAAAGCGCCTCAGCCTGCGGAAAGGCTCCTGGTTCGAGCCGCTACAGGCGGGTGAGGCCTTCGATCTCATCGTCTCCAACCCGCCCTATATCGCCTCGGCAGAGATCCAGGGCCTCGCCATCGAGGTCAGGGACCACGACCCGCTTCTGGCGCTGGACGGGGGGCCGGACGGCCTGGAACCCTACCGGCTGATCATCAAGGATGCGGACCGGTGGCTGAAGCCAGACGGCGCCGTTCTGGTGGAGATCGGCTCGACCCAGGCCATCGCCGTCACGGCGCTGTTCATCCAGTCCGGCTTTCGCGATGTTCGTGTT
>DASWWF010000101.1:0-2729 GCA_036401035.1 Devosia sp. | reverse complement strand
GTCGGCTGCAAGGGCGTCCGAATTGTACCCATTCATGGGGATAACCGGCGCTTCGCCCCGATTGGACGAGCGCAGCAGGCTGGTATTGCGCAGTTGCGGCGCCTTGCGCTGCGCCGCCGGACGGCCGGCTTCGCGCAGGCGCTCCATCGGCGTGCGGGTCGTGGGCGCCAGCTGCGGGCGCAGGTCTTCGGCGGCCGAAATGGCTTGCGTCTGGGTCGCGACGGCCTGCGCCGGAGCCGGGCGGCGGATGCCGACCTTTTCGACGGCGATGCTGGTTTCCAGCACCACATCCTGTGCGCCGCCGGTCATGATGACATGCTCGACATTGTCGCGGCGCAGGATCGTCACCTTGTGCCGGGCGTCGATCTGCACGCTCTCGACCACCGTCAGCCGGCGATTGCGGCCGCGGGTCATGTTGGATGAGGCCGAGAGGAAGAACTTCATCACCCACAGGCCGAAGAGGATCAGCACCAGCACGATGCCGAGCGCGAAGACGGCGTTCAGGATCGTATTCTCGGTGCCCCCGAAGAGGGCCGTGAGGAACTGCATGCGTGGTCTCCAGCGTGGCCAGCGGAGTAGGGGGAGGACTCCGACCCTGCACTAATTGCCCAGTATATGAGAGACAATGTGCAAATTGCGAGGCGCAATTGCCTCAAATTGCGACAAAGTTAACGTGTGGTTAACCATCGCCCGGCAGGATTTGCCCAGTTGCCTGAAGGAGATTCCGGCGTGGGCGTCACCAATATACCGCTGTTTTCCGCGCTCACCCAGAAGATGAAATGGCATCAGACCCGCCAGGGCCTGCTCGCCGAGAACGTCGCCAACGCCGAAACGCCCGGCTATCGGGGCCGCGACCTCAAGGCATACGGCTTTGCCGATGATCTGCGCAACAATATGTCGGTGGCCTCGATCGCCACCCAGGCGACCAACCCGATGCACATCGTCAAGGCAGGCAGCGGCGCCGAAGGCTTCGGCTCGCGTCAGCTCAACAATTTCGAGATCACGCCCGAAGGCAACGGCGTCACGCTCGAAGACGAGATGATGAAGGTCACCACCAATCAGATGGATTATCAGGCGGTTACGGCGCTCTACACGCGCTCGATCCGCATGATCAAGACTGCCCTCGGGCGGTCGAGCTAAGGGGATAGAGCGTCATGTCGGACTTCATGTCCTCACTCAAGATCGCCGCTTCGGGCCTGCATGCGCAGAACGCCCGCATGCGCGTCATCGCCGAAAACATCGCCAACGCGGACTCCGCCGGCAAGACGGCCGACGAAGAGCCGTACCGCCGCCGTATCCCGACCTTCAAGGCGGTGATGGACGAAGAGGCGGGCGGCAAGATCCCGCAGATCGGCCGGCTGTCCTACGACCAGTCCGATTTCAACTTGCGCTACGAGCCGGGCCACCCGGCCGCCGACGAGAAGGGCTACGTCAAGTACCCCAACGTCAATTCGCTGATTGAAACCATGGACATGCGCGAGGCGCAGCGGACCTACGAGGCCAACCTCAACGTCGTCACCGTCACCCGGCAGATGCTGGGTTCGACGATCAACATCCTCCGCGGCTAAGGATTTTCCAGATGGCAGGCATTCCCTTCAACGCCGCGACCGCCGCCTACGGGCAGGCGCAGAAACTGGTCAGCCAGATCCCCAAGCCGCAGACCGACATGCTGGCCTCGAACGGGCAGGGCGGCGACTTCGCCAAGATGCTCGCCCAGCAGGTGCAGGGCGTCGTCGACGCCGGCAAGGTGGCCGAAACGCAGTCCATGCAGATGGTCAACGGCAAGGCCGACATGGTCGATGTCGTCACCGCCATGTCGCAGGCCGAAATCGCCATGGAGACCATGGTGACGGTCCGCGACCGGGTGATCTCGGCTTACGAAGAAATCATGCGGATGCCGATCTAGCCGTCGCACGAGACGGCTGACAGCGACTGCGAATCCGTCCCAAAGTGGACGTGTCTATGGAGTAGGGTACCGATGAGCGGAGCAGAAGTTCTCGACATCGCCCGTGACGGCATCTGGGTTCTGATCATGATCTCGGCGCCGATGATGCTGGTCGGCCTCCTGATCGGCGTGGTCATCGCGCTCTTTCAGGCGCTGACGCAGATCCAGGAAATGACCCTGGTCTTCGTGCCCAAGATCATCGCCATCTTCGTCACCATGCTGCTGACGCTGCCCTTCATGGGCTCGATGATGCAGGGCTTCATGAACCGCGTCGCCGACATGATCATCGTAGGTGGCTGACGGCGATGATCTCGCTCAACTGGCTGCCCGAGACGGCCTTCCTCTACATCCTCATCTTCGCGCGCGTCGGCACGCTGCTGATGCTGCTGCCGGCGCTGGGCGAGCAGGTGATCCCGGCCCGCATGCGGCTGACCTTCGCGCTGGCCTTCACGCTGGTGCTCTATCCGCTGATCACGCCCGGCCTGCCGCGACTGCCGACCGACATGGCCGACGTCATCGCGCTGCTCTTTCATGAGCTCATCATCGGCCTGATCCTGGGCGGCATCACCCGCTTCATCATGATGGCCACGCAGGTCGCCGGCGCCGTCATCGCCTTCCAGGCCGGCCTCTCGGCGGCCATGGCGGCCGACCCCAACAATGGCGGCATCCAGGGCGCCATCATCGGCAGCTTTCTGGGCTTTCTGGGCATCACGCTGATCTTTGCCACCGACCTGCATCATGTGGCGCTGTCGGCGGTGCACGACAGCTACATGATCTTTTCGCC
>DASWWF010000100.1:0-11003 GCA_036401035.1 Devosia sp. | reverse complement strand
CGCGCCATGCAGATCGGCCTCTATTCCTTCGCAGAGAATACCCCGGACCCGCTCAATGGCGGCAAGCTGCAGTCGCCCGCCGACCGGCTCAAGGATCTGCTCGAAGAGATCGAACTGGCCGACCAGCTCGGGCTCGACTTCTACGGCCTGGGCGAACATCACCGCCCCGACTACACCGCGTCCGCGCCGGTCACCATCCTTGCCGCCGCAGCAGCGCGCACGAAAAACATCCGGCTCACGACCGCCGTCACCGTGCTCTCGTCCGAAGATCCGATCCGTGTCTGGCAGCAGTTCGCCACGCTCGACAACCTCTCCAACGGCCGCGCCGAGATCATGGCGGGCCGCGGCTCCTTCATCGAGAGTTTCCCGCTCTTCGGCTACGACCTCGAAAACTACGACGACCTGTTCGAGGAAAAGCTCGCGATGCTGCTGAAGATTCGCGAGGGCGGCACGGTCGAATGGCCAGGCAGCCAGTTTACCAAGCCGATCCCCGGCATCGCCATCTATCCCAAGCCGGTGCAGGATCCGCTGCCGCTCTGGATCGCCGTTGGCGGTACGCCCAATTCCGTTGCCCGTGCAGCCTATTACGGCCTTCCCCTGATGCTCGCCATCATCGGCGGCAACCCCCAGCAGTTCCAGCCTTTCGTCGAACTCTACCGCCGCACGGCCGACAAGTCGGGCCACGACTCGACATCCCTCCCCGTCGGCGTCTCCTCGCACGGCTTCATCGCCGAGAACTCGCAGGACGCGCTCGACATCGCCTACCCGGCCCATCACGACGCCATGAGCCGCATCGGCCGCGAACGCGGCTGGCCGCCGACCACGCGCGCCCAGTTCGAGGCCGGCGCCAGCCCCAACGGCGCTTATTTCATGGGCTCGCCGCAGCAGGTCATCGACAAGATCCTGATGCAGCACGAGTGGTTCAAGCACGACCGCTTCGGCCTGCAACTCTCGGTCGGCACCCTGCCCCATGACAAGGTCATGAAGGCCATCGAACTCTTCGGCACCGTGGTGAAACCCGCCGTCAACAAAGCGCTCGGCGCCAAAGTCGAGTCGAACAAGGCACTGAACTAACAAGGGCGCCAAAGCGCCCTGTTCAGCCTCCAGCCGCAATTCGGTCAAACCTCGGTCTTTGTGCAGCCAAACGGCGGTGCGAGAAACCAATTGTTAAGAACCGGCATTTCTACCCGAACCCGCCGGTTTGGAGCACATTGAGATGCGCACCGCAGACGTCCACCAGCCCGTCCGCCAGCCTCGTTCCCAACGCAATTGGGTCGCCGAAACGCTCGTCGTTCTCGGAATCGTCGCATTCGGATTGTTCGTGCTGGCACTCGAAGGCCACATCAACCCCTTCGCGCAGCCGCAACAGGCCGGTGTCGAGCTGCCTTACGAGCTGACGCGCTGAGGCTATTTGCCTGACCGCTTGATCGACTTGATCGCCAGCGGCGGCACGCCCGACTTTTCCGCGATCGCCTGATCCTGTTCCATGATGAAGGTCTTGGCCGGCTCGTCCCGGTCGAGGCCCCCCAGCAGGTCCGCCGGCACCTTCCGGTTGGAACGCTGGCTGCCGTCCTCATAGACGATGTCGAAGAGCACGAATTCGGAACGGGGAGTGGGTTTCTTGGCCATCTTTGATGACTCCTTTTGCTGCGGACGAATGGCCACAGTCTCGTACCCATCGAGGGCACGGGGATAGTGCGGGCTAACGCCGGCTCTCGGGCTTAGTTCAGCTTGGTGGGCCAGCTCTGCTGGAACAGGGTATTGCCCTGCTCGTCAATGATTTGCCGGCCCTTGGCCAGCGCAAAACTCTGCACATCGTCGCGCGAACTGAACCGGTCGGCTCGCACGAACTCGTAGACCTTGGTCTCGCCGTCGATTTCTTTCTCGATCACGCCGGCCAGCTGGTACTCGCTGCCCACCGGCATGAACTTCGCCTTGATAGTGAAACCCTTGTAGCTCTCGCTGTCGCCGGTCTCCGGCGCCTTGGGCTCTGAACCGCCACCACCGCCAAACAGGTTCTTCCAGAAGGACATCGGACTCTCCTACGCGTCGGCGCCGGCCGCATTGATGAACATTGCGATCTCTTCAATCGCATCACGCGCTTCCGGGCAATCGGAATGTTGGTAGACGTGCCACAGGCCAGCCGCGACGCTGAGCCGCGCATCGACCCCGGCAGCCTTGGCCCGGGCCACTAGTTGCACTGCATCATCGAGCAGCACGTCGTGCCCCCCCGCCTGCACCAGCGTCGCCGGCAGGCCCGCCAGGTCCGCGAACAGCGGCGACACCAGCGCCTCGCCATGCTGGTCGGCCGGCGCATACCGTTCCGCCGCCCGCTTGAGGCTCGCCATGCCGGGATTGGGATGGGCCGCATAGGTGCGGTGGCTCTCGCCCGAAAGCGTCAAATCCACCCACGGCGAGGTCAGCACCAGCGCCCGCGGCATCGGCGCGCCCAGTTCCCGCAGCTTGATCAGCGCCGAAACCGCCAGCCCGCCGCCGGACGAATCCCCAGAAAGGACAATGTCTCCGGGCTCCACCCCCTGCTCGGCCAGCGCCGCATAGACGGCGACGATATCGTCGAGCCCGGCTGGGAACGGCTCCTCGGGCGCCAGCGCGTAATCCGGCACCAGCACCCGTGCCCCGGTCGCCTGTGCCAGCCGTGCCGCGAACTGCCGGTGCGTCCGTGGCGACCCCGAGCTGAACCCGCCGCCGTGGATCAGCACGATCACCAGTCCGTCGCTGTCGGCGCGCTCTACCCATTCGCACGGCACGCCATTGAGGCTGACACCCGAGACCAGCGAGCCCTCGGGGAGCTTCAGGGTTTTGGCATGGGCCTCCCAGCCGCTGCGCTCCTCTTCCAGGCTCGGCATGCCCTCAGGGTTGGCGCGCATTTCAGCGATGATCTTTTCGGCCTCTGGCGACGGCATGCGGCACTCCCTCGATTCCCGGCAAGCCTAACCCGCGCGCCGTTCATCAGCAATTCAGCGGCCTCATACTAGGACCCGCGCCGAACCGAGGGGACAATCATGGCGTCCATGGTGCGCGAGCAGCGCCACAGAATCGCGGAAGAACTGGCCACCAGGAACCGCGGCGCGGTGCGCTGGATCGGCTTCGGCTTTGTCGCCGCCCTCGCCATCGGCTTTATGGCCTATGAAAAGTCCACCGTCCCCGAAGGCATCGACGCACGTCATTATTTCGAGCGCCTGTTCAGCGCCGGCGGTGAAAACACCGCCTATGATGCATTAGGCAAGGCCTTCACCCGCCGCGGCCTTGTTCGCGAGGGCGATGTCGAGTGCGGCGTCCATGACGACGGCCGCAACGATCGGGCCTACGACTACGATTGTGTCGCCACCCTCAAGGATCCGAACGGCTGCACGCGTTACTTCCCCTTCTATGTCGAACGCAGCTCCATCGGCCCGATTTCCAGCCCCGTCTCCGAACAAGCGGCAATCGAAATCCTGAAGCAGTTCAAGCTGTTCGGCGCGCCGGGCTGCTAGTCTTCCAAGTCGATGCCCGCGAGCTTTGCCAGATGGCGCGCTAGTCCTAGCTTGAGCGCTTCGTTGCCATGGATAGGAACAGAAAGGCGGGCCTCGAAGCCCGCCTTGCCGTAGATATGGTGGCTGCCGTTGATCCGGAGCAGTGTCCAGCCATTGTGCTCAAGCAGCTTCGCGAACTGCTTGCCGCTGATTGGCTTCACAGCGCCAGCTCGAGCACGCGCTGGGGATGGGTGCTGGCCGAGCTCTCCACATCGACCGAGAGATAGCCCTCGATCGCCTCGTGGAGATTGGCGAGAAGCTCATCGACCGTCTCGCCCTGGCTGACGCAGCCGGGCAATGCCGGGACTTCACCCCAGTACCCGCCTTCCTCAGCCTCGTGCACGACGACCTTGACCTTCATCGCGTTTCCCTAGTTGTCGAGGAAGCTCCTGAGCTTCCGGCTGCGGCTCGGATGCTTGAGCTTGCGCAGCGCTTTCGCTTCGATCTGGCGGATGCGCTCGCGCGTCACCGAGAACTGCTGGCCGACTTCTTCGAGCGTATGGTCGGTATTCATGCCGATGCCGAAGCGCATGCGGAGCACGCGCTCCTCGCGCGGCGTCAGGGACGCCAGCACGCGGGTCGTGGTCTCGCGCAGGTTGCTCTGGATCGCCGCGTCGATCGGCTGGATCGCGTTCACGTCCGGGATGAAATCGCCGAGGTTCGAATCTTCCTCGTCGCCGATCGGCGTCTCGAGGCTGATCGGCTCCTTGGCGATCTTCAGCACCTTGCGAACCTTGTCCAAGGGCATCTGCAGCTTTTCGGAGAGTTCCTCCGGCGTCGGCTCGCGGCCGATTTCGTGCAGCATCTGGCGCGACGTGCGGACGATCTTGTTGATCGTCTCGATCATGTGCACCGGGATACGGATGGTGCGGGCCTGATCGGCGATCGAGCGGGTGATGGCCTGCCGGATCCACCAGGTCGCGTAGGTCGAGAACTTGTAGCCGCGGCGGTACTCGAACTTATCGACGGCCTTCATCAGGCCGATATTGCCTTCCTGGATCAGGTCGAGGAACTGCAAACCGCGGTTCGTGTACTTCTTTGCGATCGAGATCACCAGGCGAAGGTTGGCCTCCACCATTTCCTTCTTGGCGATGGCGGCTTCGCGCTCGCCCTTTTGCACCTTCTGGACGATGCGGCGATATTCGGCGATGTCGAGGCCGGTTTCCGAGGCCAGCGTATGGATCTCGCCGCGGATGTCCTTGACCGTATCGAGCTCGCGCTTGATGAACTCGGCCCAGCCCTTGCCGTCCTTCTTGGCGACGCCGGCTTCCCAGTTCTGGTCGAGCTCGGCGCCATAATAGGCCTCGAGGAAGGCTTCGCGCTTGATGCCATAGCTCTCGGCGAGGCGCAGCAGCCGGCCTTCGAGCCGGACGAGACGCTTGTTGATGTCGTAGAGCTGCTCGACGAGGCTCTCGATACGCGAGGTATTAAGCGAGAGCGACTTGACGTCGTTGATCACCTCTGAGCGGAAACCCTCGAGCTTCTTGGCCTCCGATCCAGTGGCCTGGCCGTGATCCCCGGCATGCTTGTCCTGGATCTTGCGCATCTTGCCATAGGCTTCGGCGATGCGGTCGAACGTCGCCACGACCTGCGGCTTGAGCTCGGCTTCCATGGCCGAGAGGGACAGCGAGTTCTCGAAGTCGTCGTCTTCTTCCTCGACCGGGTCCTGGGGGGCCTGGGGCTCCTCGGGGACGTAGTCGTCGTCCTCGTCGCCGGAAGACGCGCGCTTGGGCGCGGGCTTGGCGGATTTGGACGGCTCGGGCGCCGGGGCGGCCTTGATGTCCACGAGATCGGGCGCGACCACCGGGGCCGCCTGCTTGGCGTCCGGACCGGCATAGGTCGCTTCGAGATCGATGATGTCGCGCAGCAGAATCTCGGCGGCGGCCAGCTGGTCGCGCCAGATGATGATGGCCTGGAAGGTCAGCGGGCTCTCGCAGAGACCCTCGATCATCGTCTCGCGGCCGGCCTCGATGCGCTTGGCGATGGCAATTTCGCCCTCGCGGCTGAGCAGTTCCACCGAGCCCATTTCGCGCAGATACATGCGCACCGGATCATCGGTGCGGTCGGAGCCTTCGCGGGTGTTGGATTTCGACGCGACCGCCGTCCCGGTGCGCTCGGCTACTTCCGTCGATTCCTCGTCGGCAGTATCGGGCTCGGTCTCTTCGACCTCGTCCTCGTCCACGACATTGATGCCCATATCGGAGAACATCGCCATGATGTCTTCGATCTGGTCGGTCGAGACCTCCTCGGAGGGCATGACCGAGTTGAGTTCTTCATAGGTCACATAGCCGCGCTTCTTGGCGACCTTGATGAGCTTTTTTACGGCGGCATCGGAAAGGTCGAGCAGCGGGCTATCGGGCGCTTCAGTCGCCTGACCGGCCTCCGGCTTCTCGGTTTCCTGCTTGGTCTTGGTTGCTGCCTTGGTGGCCATCTAGCTCTGTGCTCCGCGGGGCCCGCCTGGATCGGGCGCCGATACTCTTTAAGTGGGCATGGCTCAATGCATGGTAAAGGCTGAACGACTGGCCAGGGTCTGGCGTTGCCGTCACGAGTCCGTCACCGGCCTGCAATGGACTGATTCGCCCATATGCGAAATCGCGCGTACCCGCCGCTTCATCAAAAGCTGCGTGTCGCGCGTCCGGATAACGAACCGAAACCTTCTATCAATGCCTCAGTGCCATCGACGGTGGTTATCTGGTTCTGGATGTCCCGCAGCCTCTCAAAGGTTTCTTCGCTTGGGTCTTCGCCCAGCGCCACTTCGGCTGCCTTCAGGGCCTTATTTAGCTCAACAGATTTGTAATGCAAGGCCAGCGCATGCTTTAGGCCGGTCTCGGCGTCGATTTGCGCGATTTCCGCCCCGCTCTGCCAGACCCCCTGCTGCCGCAGCACCTGCCGCATCCGCTCGATCGTTTCGCCGAAGCCGCGCGCGCCGAGCGCCGAGTCGAGGTCGGCGGCGGAAATATCGTGGTTGCGGGTGACGAGGTCGAGCATGGCCACCAGCACGGCGCGGGCCGCGGGGCTGGGCAGATCGAGCTCGGCCAGCGACTCCATCCGGCTTTCCGCCAGTTCGGGGTGGTTGATCAGCGCCATGATGATCGCCGCCTCGCGCGGCGTCGCCTCGGGCACCCGGCCCGGCTTCATCAGCCGCGAATTGCGCAGCGTATCGGAGACGACGACGCGCGGCGTCCCCCTGCCCCGCTGCTGCTGGCCGAAAGTGCCGCGGCCGCCACCGCCGCCCGGCCGGTTTTCCCAGCGATTCTGCCGCACCGGCTGGAAGAAGGCCTGCAGCTTTTCATCGAACGCCTGCTGATAGTGCCGCCGCACCGACTGGTCGCCGATGGCCTGCGCCCGTGCTCGCAGCCGCGATTCCAGCGCCGCCCGCGCTTCCGGCGTTTCCGGCACCATGCCGCCGGTTTCGAGACTCCAGACCACGTCCGAGAGCGACCGCGCCCGGTCGATGACATCGGCGAAAGCCGCCCGGCCCTGCGCCTTGATCAGGTCGTCGGGGTCCTGGCCTTCCGGCAGGGTCGCGATCCGGACGCTCCGCCCCGGCTGCAGCAGCGGCAGCACGATGCCGGCGGCGCGCTCGGCGGCGCGCTGCCCGGCGGCGTCGCCGTCAAAGCAGAGCACCGGCATGTCGCTCATCCGCCACAGCAGGTTGACGTGATCCTCGGTCAGCGCCGTGCCGAGCGGCGCCACCGTGCCATCGAACCCGGCCGACACGGCCGCGATGACGTCGAGATAGCCCTCGACCACGATCACCGGCTTGCCGTCGCGCGCCGCATCCCGCGCCATCTGGCCGTTATAGAGCGTCAGCCGCTTGTGAAAGAGCTCGGTTTCCGGGGAGTTGAGATACTTTGCCGGCAGATCGGCGCTCATCGCCCGGCCGCCGAAGGCGATCACGCGCCCCCTCAGATCGGTGATCGGAAACATCACGCGATTGCGGAACCGGTCATAGGTCAGCGGATCGTCGTCGCGCTGCGCCACCAGGCCCGTATCGATCATTTCCTGCGCCGAAACGCCGTTGTTCGCGAGGTGCTCCTTGAGACCGTTGCGGCTGTCGGGCGCAAAGCCCACGCGGAATTTGGCCTGCGACTGCGCCGACACACCACGCTCATGCAGGTAACCGCGCGCCCGGGCTCCGATATTGTGCGCCAGCGCGGCCTCGAAATAGGCGGCGGCCAGTTCCATGACGTCGTAGAGGCTCTTGCGCGCCTGTTCCTGGCGCTCCTGTCGCTCATCGCGCGCCGGCATCGGCACGCCGGCCATGTTGGCGAGCTTTTCCACGGCCTCGGGAAAGCTCATGCCCTTGTTTTCGGTGAGGAACCGGAAGTGATCACCGGTCACCCCGCAGCCGAAGCAATGATAGATGCCCTTGCGGTCATCCGCATGAAAACTCGGGCTTTTTTCGCCGTGAAACGGACAGCAGGCCCAATAGTCCTGCTTTTGCGGCTGGCTCTTGCGCTTGTCCCAAATGACATATTCCCCCACCACCTGCGAAATCGGCAGGCGGTTCCGGATCTCGTCGAGAAAGCTGTCGGAAAAGCGCATCCCCGTTACCTAAGCACCGGGCGTGCGGAAGTCACGACCCGCGCCGGTTTCCCACAGGGTACACCGAGTCGCCGGCCGGCCTGACGGCCTCCGGGGACGATTGAGCGAACGGCGGCGAGGCATGGCCTAACCGATGTTTCGTCTGCCGCCGGAACCTTGCGATCCAGGCAGCCGAGGCCGTGCCTCGCCGTCGTGACCGGGGTTTTGGGCGTTCACACGGGGAAGTCCGGGGCGTTTAGCGGAATGCCCCACCGCCGCAGAGTGCCAGTCGAGACCAGACCACGCTCTTCGCGTTTCTCCAGTCGCACTCGGTTGACCACGCACAACCGACGCATGGCCACGGCAGCAAATTAAGGCGACGGGTTACCTGTGCCCGTCAGACCTTCCCGGCTTGGCCTGGGGGCGACCGACGTCTCCCCCACCCAGCCTCGCCACCCCGGCCGCTCGTTTGCAACCTCGCTTGAGGGGTGGCGATGGGGGGATTCTAGCGCAGTGGGAACAGGCGGGGATAAGCCGGGGCAGATTTCTGACAAAGGTCTGAACCGATTGTGGAATTCATGAACCACGGATGACGCGAATATGACTCGAAAATCTGTCGTGGTGGATGTGGAAATCCGACCCGGTGCATCAGCGCGGACCATGAACGTTCATCGTGCGACGGCAGGGTGAGTGTCGTCGGCTCGCATCGCGGACATCGGAAACGAAAAACGGGAGGAGCAGTGCTCCTCCCGTTCGTTCATGTCATCGAACAGCGGTTATAGCGTGATGCGGTAGACGCCGAAGCCGGCTTCGTTGCTTTCGCCGGTGGCCTCGATCTTCACGGCGGTGACGTCGGCGAGGTGCTCGGCGCCCTTGGGGCCGGTCTCGAACAGCACGGTGGCGCCGATGGGGGCGAGGGACCAGTTGCTGTCGGCGGCGGGCTGGATGGTCTTTTGCTCGACGATATAGCGCACGATGAGGTCGCGGTTGGTGTCGGGACCCTTGAAGACGATCTTGTCGGCGCCGATGCCCGGGAAGGTGCCGCCGCCGCCGGCGCGGTAATTGTTGGTGGCGACGACGAACTTCTGGGCCGGGTCGATCGGCTTGCCGTCGAATTGCAGGTCGACGATGCGGCTTTCGGCAATGCCGAGGTCCTCACCCTTGGGGCCGTATTTCGAAGGCTTGGAGATATCGATCTTGTAGGTGACGCCGTCGATCACGTCGAAATTGTAGGACGGGAAGTCGGGGTTGATCAGCGGTGCGTCGGTGGCACCGGCGGCGACCTGGTTGAAGATGCCGGCGGAGCGATCGAGCCAGTTCTGCACGTCCTGGCCGGTGATCACCACCACCTGGATGGTGTTGGGATAGAGGTAGAGGTCGGCGACGTTCTTGATCGCCACCGGGCCGACCGGCACGTCGGTATAGTAGTCCGGGCCGCCACGGCCACCGGCCTTGAACGGGGCCGCCGCCGACAGGATGGGCAGGCCATCCCAGTCGGTGCCCTTCTGCATCTGCTCGATATACCACTTCTGGGCGATGTTCACGATCTGCACCGACGGATCGTCGGCGACGAGCGCGAAATAGGAGTGGAGCGGCGCGGCCGTCTCGCCGACGGCGCGGCGGACATAGGCCAGGGTCTCGTCGTGGTCGTCCTTGGCGGCGGATTCGACGGTGGCGACGCTTTCGACCTTGGGCACGACCTTGCCGTCGACGCGCTCGAAGATCGGGCGGGCTTCGGAGGTGTGCGAGACGATCGACCACTTGCCGTCATCGGCCTTTTCGAGGAGGAGGTCGATGAGGCCCATATGCGAGCCCCAGAAGCCCGCCATCACCGCCGGCTTGCCGGCCAGCGTGCCGGCGGCGAGATCGGCGCCCTCGACGCCTTCGAAGTCTTTCGAGTTCGGGAACACCAGGTGCTGGTGACCGGTGAACACCACGTCCACGCCCTCGATGCCGGCGAGCTGCAGCGAGGCGTTCTCACCGATGCCCGGATCGGCTGCGATGCCGGAATGCGAAAGGGCGATGACGAGGTCGGCACCTTCAGCCTTCATCTTGGGCACATAGGCCTGGGCCGTTTCGACGATGCCGCGGGTGTTGACCTTGCCAGTCAGATGGGTGGCGTCCCAGGTCATGATCTGCGGCGGCAGGAAGCCGATGAAGCCGAGCTTGATCGTGTGCTTGGTGCCTGCGCCGTCGGTCACTTCCTTTTCGACGATGCGGTAGGGCTCGATATAGGTGGTGTCGCTCAACGGATCGGCGGCGAGCTCACCCTTGACCAGATTGGCCGATACGAAGGGGAAATTGGCGCCCTTGAGCGCGGCATCGAGAAAATCGAGGCCGTAGTTGAATTCGTGGTTGCCGAGCGTGCCGACTTCGTAGCCCAGCGTGTTCATCGCGGCGATCACCGGATGGGCTTCCTCGGCAAGACCCTTCTCATAGGCGATGTAGTCGCCCATCGGATTGCCCTGGATCACATCGCCATTGTCGACGAGGATCGAGTTGCCGGCTTCGGCGCGGATGGCCTCGATGATGGCGGCGGTACGCGCCAGGCCCAGCGTGTCGTTGGGGGCATCGGCATAATAGTCGTAGGGGAACACGGCGACGTGGAGATCGGTGGTCTCCATGATGCGCAGATGCGCCTGGCCGGCAGCGGCCTGCACGGCGAAGGGGTGGAGCACCACGGCCGCGCCGGCAAAGGCAGCGGAGCCCGCGAGGAAGGCACGGCGGGAAATGCCATTGTGATAGTTCATTGAGTTCTCCCCAGATCGATTTGGCCTCTGACCTGGCGGAACGACAATCGGGGCTGGCCGGTTATCATAGGCGCAGGCGAGAGGCAGTCTCATGCCGCGTCGAAGTGACGCCGGGATGACTGCGCAGTGACTATGAGATTTTTGGACCATATGGTCAAATTTGCGGCGCCAAGCCTGTGCATATAGTTTGGCG
>DASWWF010000099.1:0-5269 GCA_036401035.1 Devosia sp. | reverse complement strand
GGGTTTGATGGCTGACATTCCGTCTAGTGCCACGGGCACGCAGGCGGGTGGTGTGAAATACGCCACCCGCGACAAGAGCTATTTCGAGAAACGCGGCCTGCAGCGCTATGCGGGCATCTGGTCGCTGTGGGCACTCGGTGTCGGCGCCGTGATCTCGGGGCATTTCTCGGGCTGGAACTTCGGCTTTGCGACTGGCGGCTGGGGCGGCATGCTGGTGGCCGGCATCATCATCGCCATCATGTATCTCGGCCTGACCTTCTCGATCGCCGAGATGAGCCCGGCGCTGCCGCACACCGGCGCGGCCTATTCCTTCGCGCGTACGTCAATGGGGCCCTGGGGCGGCTTCGTCACCGGCCTTTTTGAGAACGTCGAATATGTCCTCACCCCGGCGGTGATCTGTACGTTCATATCGGCCTATTTCGGTTCGATAACCGGGCTCGACACGGCGCTCTATCCAATACTCTGGATCGTGTTCTACGCCATCTTCCTGGCGCTCAACATCTTCGGGGTGGCGCTGAGCTACAAGGTGACGCTCGCCGTCACCTTGATCTCGCTGGCCGGTCTCGCCTTCTTCTACATCAGCGCCTTCGGTCACATCGATTTCTCGCGCTGGGCGCTCAACATCGCGGCTGACGGCTCCGAACTGCCGGAAGGCAATGGCGAGTGGTTCCCCAAGGGCTTTGGCGGCGTGCTCGCCACCCTGCCCTTCGCGGTCTGGCTGTTCCTCGCCATCGAGCAGGTGCCGCTGGCGGCCGAAGAGTCGGTCGATCCAAAGCGCGACATGCCGCGCGGCATCATGCTGGGCTTTGCCACGCTGGCGCTTTCGGCTTTGCTCATGGTGTTCCTCAATCCCTCGATCGCCGGGGTGGGTTCACATGCCCTCGGCTCATCGCTGGAGCCGGCGCTCGACGGTATTCGCGCCATGTTCCCCGATGTCGGGTGGGCGGCCTCCGTCTTCGGCGTCGTCGCCCTTATCGGCCTTGTGGCCTCGTTCCACACCATCCTCTACGCGCAGGGCCGCCAGGTCTATTCGCTGAGCCGGGCCGGTTACTTCCCGTCCGCTTTGTCGGTGACCCATCCGGTCCACAAGACCCCGCATATCGCCATGGTTTCGGGCGCGCTGCTCGGCCTTGGCGTGATGCTGGTGATCTGGTTCGTCAATGGCGGCGGCGGTTCGGGCGAAACGCAGCTGGGCGATGACATCATCGGTTCGGTGCTGCTCAACATGGCCGTGTTCGGCGCCATGCTGAGCTACATCGCGCAGGCGACGAGCTTCATCATCCTGCGGCGCAAGCTCCCGAACATCGAGCGGCCGTTCAAGAGCCCGGTGGGTGTACCGGGCGCGGTCGTCACCATCGTCATCGCGGTGGTGACGCTGTTCTACCAGGTGCAGGACCCGAACTTCTTCCGCGGCGTCATCTGGGTGATCGTCTGGTGTGCCGTGGGCATCGCCTACTTCGCACTGATCGGCCGCCACAAGCTCATCCTCTCGCCCGAGGAAGAGTTCGCGCTCGAACACGTCAAGAAGGGCTAAGCCCATCCGAGTTTGGGGCCGCGGTCCGCCGCGGCCCTTTCATCCAACAAGAAGACTAACCGGGAGTGCGCCGATGGCCGCCTATTCGCTCGATCAACTCAAGGCCGATGTTAAGGCCGGCACCATCGATACCGTTCTTGTCGCTTTCCCGGACATGCAGGGCCGGCTGATCGGCAAGCGCTTCCAGGCCGAGTTCTTCCTCGATGGCGCCATCGACGAGACGCATGCCTGCGATTACCTCATGGCCAACGATATCGACATGGAACCGGTCCCCGGCTACGAGGCCGCCAACTGGGGCCGCGGCTATGGCGATTTCGTCATGAAGCCAGATGTCTCCACGCTGATGAAATGCGCATGGCTCGAGGGCACGGCGCTGATCCTCGCCGACCTCGTCGACCATCATCATCACGAACCCGTTCCGCACAGCCCGCGCGCGATCCTCAAGGGTCAGCTGGCGCGGCTCGAAAAGCTGGGGCTCACCGCCAATTTCGCCTCTGAACTCGAATTCTATCTCTTCGACGAGACCTTCCGCTCCGCCTGGGACAAGGGCTATCGCGGCCTCACCACCGCCGGCTACTACATCGAGGACTACCACATCTTCCAGACCACCAAGGAAGAGGGCGTGATCCGCGATATGCGACGCCAGTTGCAGGCCTCCGGCATCCCGGTGGAAAACTCCAAGGGCGAGTGGGGCCCGGGCCAGGAGGAACTCAACGTCCGCTATGCCGATGCGCTCACCATGGCCGATCGCCATGTGGTGATGAAGAACGGCATGAAGGAGATCGCCCACAAGCACGGCAAGGCCATCACCTTCATGGCCAAGTGGGATTTCGGCCTCGCCGGCTCGTCGAGCCATATCCACATGTCGCTGGCCAACAAGAAGGGCAACGCCTTCGTCGATGCCAAGGACGCGCTCGGCATGAGCGAGATGATGAAGAGCTATGTGCAGGGCCTCCTCACCTATGCGCACGACATCACCTATTTCCTCGCGCCCTACATCAACTCCTACAAGCGCTTCCAGGTCGGTACCTTCGCCCCCACCAAGGCGATCTGGTCGAGCGACAACCGCACCGCCGGCTTCCGCCTCTGCGGCGAAAACACCAAGGGCGTGCGCATCGAGTGCCGCATCGGCGGCGCCGACCTCAATCCCTACCTCGCCTATGCGGGCCTGATCGCCGCAGGCCTCAAGGGCATCGAGGACAAGCTCACCCTCGAAGCGCCCTATTCGGGCGACGCCTATAGCGGCAAGAAGCTCCGGGAAGTCCCGAAAACCCTGCGCGACGCCATCGACTCGCTCAAGAAATCCAAGATGCTGAAAGAGGCGCTGGGCGAGAAAGTCGTCTCGCACTACGTCCACACCGCCGAATGGGAACAGTTCGAATATGACCGCCGCGTCACCGATTGGGAGTTGAAGCGCGGGTTCGAAAGGAGCTAACATAGGAGCAAGCTCCTTTTGTGAGGACTCATGGCGTCAGGTCTCGAAAACTCGGTCTACCAGCCGCTGCACGATCACCTGCTGTTTTCGGGCAGCAACCAGGTGAGCATGACGTTTGCGGAGGTGGAAGTCGTGCTGGGCAGACCGCTGCCCGCATCGGCCCGCAAACGTACGGCGTGGTGGAGCAACAATGCGGAAGGGCATGTACAGGCCCTGGCCTGGCTTAGTGCCAGTTATCGCACTGCTGAGCTGGATCTCGCTGCCGAGCGCGTCACCTTCGTACTCGACCTGCCCTATGGCGGCGGCCTCATGGATGCCAAGCAGTCGATCTACCGCGCGGCAGGAGCGCAGCCGCCACTCGAGGTGATCCCCGAGCCCGGTGTTCGGTGCCACCCCGCGTTTGGCAGCCTGAGGGGAACGACCATCGTCATGCCGGGCTATGACCTTACCGCCCCAACCGTGCTGCTTATGGGCGAGACCGGCGATGCCTAGCCTGCTGCTGGATACCTGCGCCGCCATCTGGATCACCGAGAACGAGGAACTGTCCCACGAAGCGATCCGGGCAATGGATGATGCCTACCGTGCCGGGAGCGCGGTCTTCGTTTCGCCGATCACGGCCTGGGAGCGCGGGCTGCTGTCGGCCAAGGGACGCCTGAGGTCGCCGGTACAGCCGCTGGCGTGGTTCGAAAGACTGGTGCGTGATGCGCAGCTCAGCATCGCGGCACTGACCCCATCGATGCTGGTGGACTCATGGTTCCTGCCGGACACCTTCCACAACGATCCGGCAGACCGAATTCTCATTGCAACGGCGCGGGCCCTTGACTTGATCCTCGTAACGCGCGACCGCCCTATTCTCGAATATGCGGACAAGGGTCATGTCCGCGCCATCGCCTGCTAGTGAAGGAATTCCCATGACCGAGACGGTCAAGATCGTGTCGCCCATCGACGGGCGCGTCTATGCCGAGCGGAAGACGGCGACCGGGGCCGAGATCGAGGCTGCGGTGGTGCGCGCCAAGCATGCCGAAAAGACCTGGCGCGAGGTCACGGTGCGCGAGCGCGCCAAGTTCCTCGAGCATTTCGTCGACGCGCTGCTCTCCCGCAATGACGAGATCGTCCCTGAACTCGCCTGGCAGATGGGCCGGCCGGTGCGTTTCGGTGGCGAAAAGCGCGGCGTCGAGGAGCGCTCGCGGTACATGATTTCGATCGCCGAGGCGTCCCTTGCCCCCAGCGAAAAGCCCGGCAAGGAGGGTTTCACCCGCTACATCACCCGCGAGCCGCTCGGCACCGTGATGGTGATCGCGCCCTGGAACTACCCTTATCTCACGGCGGTCAACTCCATCGTCCCGGCGCTGATGGCGGGCAATTCCGTCATCCTCAAGCATGCCAGCCAGACCCTTCTCGTCGGCGAGCGCTTTGCCGAGGCGATGAAGGCTGCCGGCCTGCCGGACGGGCTGTTCCAGAACCTCATCCTCAATCACGCCGATACCGAAAAGCTGATCGGTTCTGGCCAGATCGACCACATCAACTTCACCGGCTCGGTCGAGGGCGGCCGCCGGGTCGAACGCGCCGCTGCCGGCACCTTCGCCACGCTCGGCCTCGAGCTCGGCGGCAAGGATCCGGCCTATGTCCGCGCCGACGCCAAGCTTGACCACGCCATCGAGAACCTCGTCGATGGTTCCTTCTTCAATTCCGGGCAGAGCTGCTGCGGCGTCGAGCGCATCTATGTGCATGCCGATGTCTACGACACATTCGTCGCCGGCTTCGTGGAGAATGCCCGCGGCTGGACGCTGGGCAATCCGCTCGACGAGGACACCGTTGTCGGCCCGATGGCGCACCACCGCTTCGCCGACCTCGTGCGTGAGCAGACCCTCGAAGCGCTGCGCAAGGGCGCCAAGAGCCATCTCAACTGGAAGCACGATCTCGACGAAGAGAGTTCCCCCTACCTCGCGCCCGAAATCCTCACCAACGTCAACCACCAGATGGCGGTGATGCGCGAGGAGAGTTTCGGGCCCGTCGTCGGCATCATGAAGGTCGCTGACGATGCCGAGGCCGTGCAACTCATGAACGACAGCCCCTATGGTCTTACCGCCTCGATCTGGAGCCAGGACCTCGACGAAGTCGCCAAGCTCGGCGCCAGGGTCGAAACCGGCACGGTCTTTGCCAATCGCTGCGACTATCTCGATCCGGCTCTGGTCTGGACCGGCGTCAAGGACACCGGCAAGGGCGGCGCGCTGAGCGAACTCGGCTACGCCAATCTCACGCAGCCCAAGAGCTATCACCTCAAAATCGTATGATCGGAG
>DASWWF010000098.1:0-9693 GCA_036401035.1 Devosia sp. | reverse complement strand
ACGCCCTTTGAAACTGGCGGCACGCGCCGTGATCAGGCGGCTTCGCCGACCAGGTTGCGGAGGACGTAGTGGAGGATGCCGCCATGCTGGTAATATTCGAGCTCGTTGACGGTATCGATGCGGCAGCGGGTCTGGACTTCGAGGACTTCGCCGCTGGCGCGGACGATCTTGACCGTGACGGTCGAGCGCGGCGTCAGCTTGGTGAGGCCTTCGATGGAGACCGTTTCGGTGCCGTCGAGCTTGAGGCTCTGCCAGCTCTCGCCCTCGGCGAACTGCAGCGGCAGCACGCCCATGCCGATGAGGTTGGAGCGGTGGATGCGCTCAAAGCTCTGGGCGATGACGGCGCGGACGCCGAGCAGGCGAGTGCCCTTGGCGGCCCAGTCGCGCGAGGAGCCGGTGCCGTATTCCTTGCCGGCGAAGACCACCAGCGGGGTGTCGGTCTTCTGGTACTCCATGGCGGCGTCGTACATCGCCATGGTGTCGCCGTTCGGGCCCTTGGAGAAGCCGCCCTCGACGCCCGGCACCATCTGGTTCTTGATGCGGATGTTGGCGAAAGTGCCGCGCATCATGACTTCGTGGTTGCCGCGGCGGGCGCCGTAGGAGTTGAAGTCCTTCGGAGCGACCTGGCGTTCGGAGAGGTACTTGCCCGCCGGGGTGCCGATCTTGAACGAGCCGGCCGGCGAGATGTGGTCGGTGGTGATCGAGTCGAGGAAGAGGCTCAGCACGCGCGCATTGTGGATATCGGTGACCGGATCGGGGGTCATCGACATGCCTTCGAAATAGGGCGGGTTCTGCACATAGGTCGAGGACGAGTTCCAGCCATAGGTCTCGCCGCCTTCGACGGCGATGCCCTGCCAGTGCTCGTCGCCCTTGAACACGTCGGAATAGCGCCGCTGGAACATTTCCGGGGTGATATGGGCGCGGACGACGTCGGCGATCTCCTTGTTGGAGGGCCAGATGTCCTTGAGATAGACCGGCTTGCCGCTGCGGCTCTCGCCGATCGGGTCAGTGGCGAGGTTGACGTTGAGCGAGCCGGCAATGGCGTAGGCGACGACCAGCGGCGGGGAGGCGAGATAGTTCGCCCGCACGTCGGGGTTCACGCGGCCTTCGAAGTTGCGGTTGCCCGAGAGCACCGAGGCGGCCACCAGGTCGTTGGCGTTGATGCACTCGGAAATGGCTTCCGGCAGCGGGCCGGAATTGCCGATGCAGGTGGTGCAGCCATAGCCCACGAGGTTGAAGCCCATGGCATCGAGATCGGCCTGCAGGCCCGAGGCGGTGAGGTAGTCGGTGACCACCTGCGAGCCGGGGGCCAGCGAGGTCTTCACCCAGGGCTGGGACTTGAGGCCGAGCGCACGCGCCTTCTTGGCGACGAGGCCGGCGGCGATCAGCACCGAGGGGTTCGAGGTGTTGGTGCAGGAAGTGATCGCGGCGATCACCACGTGACCATCCTTGAGACCATAGTTCTCGCCCTTGACCGGGAAGGCGGCCTCTTCGGGGATGTCGTCGACGCCGGTGGCGCCTTCATCGACATAGCGGCTCTCGCCGACCGACTTGGGCAGCGCGGTGCGGTCCTTGCGGCCGGCGCCGAGATCGGCCAGGGCCGCTTCGAACTTGCTGGCGACGTCGGGCAGGGAGACACGGTCCTGCGGGCGCTTGGGGCCGGACATGGAGGGGACGACCGTGGTGAGATCGAGCTCGAGCGTGTCGGTGAAGATCGGATCGGCCGAATCGGTCTCGCGGAACATGTCCTGGGCGCGCGAATAGCCCTCGACCAGAGCGACGCGATCGGGCGAGCGGCCGGAGGTGCGCAGGTAGTCGAGCGTATCGCGGTCGACCGGGAAGAAACCGCAGGTGGCGCCGTATTCGGGGGCCATATTGGCGATGGTCGCCTGGTCCTCGAGGCTCAGATAATCGAGGCCCGGGCCGTAGAATTCGACGAACTTGCCGACCACGCCCTTCTTGCGGAGCATTTCGGTGACGGTGAGCACGAGGTCGGTCGCGGTGATGCCCTCGTTGATCTTGCCGGTCATCTTGAAGCCGACGACTTCGGGGATCAGCATGGTGATGGGCTGGCCGAGCATGGCGGCCTCGGCCTCGATGCCGCCCACGCCCCAGCCGAGCACGGCCATGCCGTTGACCATGGTGGTGTGGCTGTCGGTGCCGACGAGGGTATCCGGATAGGCGACGATCGCGTCGGAGTCGTCGTCCTTGCGGGTCCAGACCGTCTGGGCGAGGTATTCGAGGTTCACCTGGTGGCAGATGCCGGTGCCGGGCGGGACGACGCGGAAGTTGTCGAAGGCTTTCTGGCCCCAGCGCAGGAATTCGTAGCGCTCGCCGTTGCGCTCATATTCGAGCTCGACGTTCTGGCTGAAGGCGAGCGGGGTGCCGAAGGTGTCGACCATCACCGAGTGGTCGATGACGAGATCGACCGGCACCAGCGGGTTGATCTTCTGGGGGTCGGCGCCGAGCTTGGCGGTGGCGTCGCGCATGGCGGCCAGATCCACCACGGCGGGGACGCCGGTAAAGTCCTGCATCAGCACGCGGGCCGGGCGGTAGGAAATTTCGTGTTCGGAGGTGCGGGTCTTGAGCCAGTCGGCGACCGCGAGGATGTCCTGCCGGGTGACGGTAACGCCGTCTTCGAAGCGGAGCAGGTTTTCGAGCACCACCTTCATGGAGTGCGGCAATCGCGAAATGCCCTCCAGCCCGTTCTTTTCCGCCTCGGCGAGGGAGAAATAGACGTAATCCTTGCCCTGAACCGTGAGGGTGGACTTGGATTTGAAGCTGTCGAGGGATTTGGTCACGTGGGACGCCTGTCGCTAGCGGTTGCAACACGCCCATAACCCACGCGCCGGGCCGGTCTGGCCGGTGGGGGCAAAGGGGCTTGATTGGAAAGACTCCAATCTAGGAGGGCTTATAGAGAAACAATTTCCCGCTTGCCAGTGGCGACATGGCTTCAATACGAGATGGAGGCCATGAACGTTCAAAACGCCCTGCCGCCAAGGACGATCGAGGCTGCACGGCTGAGCTGCCGGCGCGGCGAGCGTCTGCTGTTCGACGGGCTGGACTTCACCGTCGTGCCGGGCGAGCTGCTGCTGTTGCGGGGGCCGAACGGGGTGGGCAAGACCACATTGCTCTCGGCGCTGGCCGGGTTGGTGCGGCCGGAGGCGGGCACCATCGGCTTTTCGGGCCGGAGCGAAGAGGATCGGCCGGGCGACGACCTGCACCTGATGGGACACCAGCCGGCGATCAAGGCGCGGCTGACGGCGGCGGAAAACCTCAATTTCTGGGCCGATCTCTTCGGCGGCGATCGCAAGCTGGTGGCGCCGGCGCTGGAGCGGGTGGGCCTCAAGCGCCTTGCCGGACTGGAGGCGGGGCATTTCTCCGCCGGGCAGACGCGGCGGCTGGCGCTGGGGCGGCTGCTGGTGGCCGACCGGCCGATCTGGCTGCTCGACGAGCCGACCGCGGCGCTGGACGGGGAGGGTGAGCAGCTGGTGATCGCGTTGCTCGACGCGCATCTCAAACGCGGCGGCATCGCGGTGGCGGCGACCCATCACGACATCCACATTCCGCCGCCGGCCAACGTACGCACGCTGACCCTGGTGCCGGCATGAGGGCCTTCGGCGCGCTGGTTGTCCGCGATCTCAGGCTCGCCACCCGCATTGGCGGCGAGGCGCTGACGCTGGTTCTCTTTTTCGTGATGATCGGCGTCGTCGTGCCGTTCGCCATCGGTCCGGATTCGGCGCAGCTCGGCAAACTGGCGCCGGGGATCGTGTGGATCGCGGCGTTTCTATCCATGCTGCTCGGGCTCGACCGGCTGTTCCGCGCCGATGACGAGGATGGCTCGCTGCGGCTCTTCCGCCATGCCTCGATCGGCATGCCGATGCTGGTGCTGGCCAAGATGCTGGCACACTGGCTGCTGACGGCCCTGCCGCTGATCCTCGCCTCGCCGATCCTGGCGGTGATGCTCTCGATGTCGATGGAGGACTGGCTGCGCGCCATGATGTCGCTGCTGCTCGGGACGCCGGCGCTGGTGGGGTTCGGGACACTCGGCGCGGCGGTGACGGTGAGTTTGAAGCGGGGTGGGCTGATCGCGCCGGTGCTGATTTTGCCGCTCTGCGTGCCGGTGCTGATCTTCGGGGTCGGGGCCATCACCGGGCTGGGGACGGCGCAGGCGATGGTGTTCCTCGCCGCTCTCAGCCTTGTGACCTGCGCCTTTTCGCCCCTCTTTGCCGCGCTTGCCTTGCGATTGGCCGAGGACTAAACCGCTGCCATGACCCAAGAGAACTTGGCCAGCGCCGCGCCGAAAGCCAACTGGTTCAGCCGTCTCGCGCATCCGGGCCAGTTCCTGGCGTGGTCGCGCTACCTCATCGTGCCGCTCGCGGTGGCGGTGGTGGTGCTGTTCGGGCTGGGGCTCTGGTTCGCGATCTTCAACTCGCCGGCCGACTATCAGATGGGCGACACCGTGCGGCTGATGTATGTCCATGTGCCCAATGCCTGGCTCAGCCAGCTGGTCTATGGGGTGATGGCGGTGGCGGCGCTGGGGACGCTGGTGTGGCGGCATCCGCTGGCGGATGTGTCGGCCAAGGCGGCGGCGCCGCTCGGCGCCACGTTCACCGCGCTGGCACTCTATACCGGTTCGCTCTGGGGCCGCCCGACCTGGGGCACGTTCTGGGAGTGGGACGGGCGCATGACCTCGACGCTGGTGATGCTGCTCATCTATCTCGGCATCATCGCGCTCTGGCGCGCCTTCGACGACCAGCTCAAGGCCGGCCGCATCGTGGCGGTGGTGACGCTGGTGGGCGCGATCAACATTCCGGTGATCAAGTTCTCCGTCGACTGGTGGCAGACACTGCACCAGCCGTCGAGCGTCTTGACCGCCGACGGGCCGCGCATGCCGGGCTCGATCCTCACGCCGCTGCTCCTCATGATGCTGGCCTTCACGCTGCTCTTCGCGCTGCTGCAGGTGCTGGCCATGCGCACCGAGATCCTGCGGCGCCGCGCCACGAGCCTCGAGAGACAGGCCGCACTGCGATGATCGATCTGGGTCAGCATGCCGAATTCATCATCTGGGGCTATCTCGGCGTCGCCGTAGCGGTGGTGGCGCTGGTCGGATATGTGCTCTGGGACGGCCGGCGCGTGAAGGCCAAGCTTGCGGCGCTCGAAGCGCAGGGTATCCGCCGACGTTCGGAGAGCGTCAACTGACCCGTATCCTGCTGCTGCTGTCGCCGCTGGTGGTCCTCGTGGCGCTGGTGGCGGTGTTTGCCCTCAACATGAACCGCGACCCGTCGCTGGTGCGATCGGTGCTGATCAACAAGCCGGCGCCGGATCTTACCTTGCCGGCGGTTGCCGGACTCGGTGTCGAGGGGCTCGACAATGGGCTGCTCAAGGGCCAGGTGAGCGTGGTCAATGTCTTTGCCAGCTGGTGCGTGCCCTGCCGGGCCGAGCACCCGTTCCTTGAGGCGCTGGAGGGTGAGACCGGGGTCCGCATGATCGGCATCAACCAGAAGGACCAGCCGGAGAACGCGGTGAAGTTCCTGGCTGAACTGGGCAATCCCTATGACGCGGTGGGGGCCGATAGTGAGGGCCGGGTGTCGATCGACTGGGGCGTCTATGGGGTGCCGGAGACTTTCGTTGTGAACCCGGCCGGGGTCATCACCTACAAGCATATCGGGCCGATCGACGCGCAGAGCCTGCCGGACGTGATCGCGGCAGTGCAGAAGGCGAAAACGGCACAGTAGGCGGCGCCCTCGTGGGTCGACAGGCTCACCATCAGGGCTACTGATGCTTCGGTTCATACCCCCAGAATACAAGAACCCCCGCCTGTGGGGGACAGGCAGGGGGTAGAATGACTGTGCATGTAAAGGGCGGCTGGCACTCGGGCATCATGGTTTGGGGGCTCGGTCAGCCCGGATGCCAGCCGCTGGAGGCAATGTCAGAGTTTCTAGCGGTGCAATCTGGCGCGATCAGGGAAGGATTGTGACCAGATTGGGGATTCTGCAGGGTGGCGGTAGGAAAAGGTCGTAGGCACTGGCAGGCATGGCCCGCGGCCGATCAACCTGCTGCCGATCTGCCTATTGGCTATTGCCTCACCCCCCAAATACGGGGATCATGACAAACCTGTAACGGGACGAGCTTTATGGCCGAGCAACCATCGCAGCGTGGTTCGGGTGAGCTTCTGGATTTTGCGCCTGTAGCGCCGCCGCAGACCGGCGGACCAAGCCGTGTACCGCTGTTTGTGAGTTTCGACCGCCGGGAACTCAACGCCATCCTCAATGTCTATGGCCGCAAGGTCGCCGATGGCGAATGGCGCGACTACGCCATGGATTTTCTGCGCGACCGGGCGGTGTTCTCGATCTACAAGCGCGCCTCCGAGCGGCCGCTCTATGTGGTCGAGAAACAGCCGAAACTGCGCAACAAGCAGGGCCAGTACCTGGTGCTGAGCCAGGAGGGCAGGGTCCTCAAGCGCGGTCATGAGCTCAGCACCGTGCTGCGCGTGCTGGAACTCGCCGTGGTGAAGTAGCACCTATTTCAGCACCTTTTTCACCGCCGTCTTGATCGGGGTCTTGCCGCGGGTGAGCTGGTAGGCGTGGCCGATAGCCTTTTTCTCGCGAGGGAGGGCGACGGTCACGGCGGCGACGTCGGCGCGGGTGACGAAGGTTTCCTCAATCGCGTCTTCGGAGAGGGTGACGGTGCCCACGCCGGGTTCGTCGATCAGCTCGCCGGGTTCGAGGATGGTCCAGTCGAGGCTCGAGCCGGTGATGTGTTTCGCCGCGGCGCGCTTCTGCTTGTAATAGTCCTTCATTTCGTCGGACATCTGGCGGGTGGACATGCCGGTGCTGGCGCCGATCGAGGAGATGGAGAGGTAGCGCCTCACTCCGGCTTTTTCGGCGGCGCGGACGGTGCGGAGGGTGCCCTTGCGGTCGAGTTCGCTGGTTTCGCCGGCGGCTGAACCGGCGGCGAAGACCACAGCATCGGCGCCCTGCATGGCATAAACGATGTCGTCGAACCCGGTCTTGTCGAGATCGATCAGCGCGACTTCGGCGCCGGCCTTGACCAGATCGGCCATGTGTTTCGAATTGCGGATGGTGCCGACGACGCTGTGCTTGTCGGCCAGGAGCTTTTCCACCACCAGCCGGCCGGTGCGGCCGCTGGCGCCGATGACGACGACGCGCATTGTGTTCTCCTAGTGGGAATTGCCGCCGGCGAGACGCAGCAGCAGCTCTTCTTCCTCGGGGATGCGGTCGGCGAGGCGGGCGCCGGCGACCACCTGTAGCCAGGCGAGGACGCTGGTGCGGGCGACGCGGCCGCGGGCGAGGTAGAGTTCGAGATAGTTCTCGGCCAGTTCGGGCACCGAGGGCAGCATCAGCACGAAGGAGCGGCAGACATCGGCCTCGGGCGCGCCGCTGGTGGCATCGAGCCAGTCGATCACCATGGAATGGCCGGGCAGGCCGACGACGTTGAACGGGTGGAAATCGCCGTGGCAGAGCCGGTCGCCATCGGGCAGACCGGCGAGCTGGGCCAGCAGCTTTTCGCGCAGATCTTCAGGCAGTTGCGTGGCCTGGCCGAGCCTGCGGCGGAGCCGGGCCTTGAGCGGGGGCAGGCGGAGTTCGGGCCGCTTATGGATGCGCAAATGCAGCGACACCATCTCCTCGAGCGCATCGGGCACCAGCTCGGGCTGGCCCTGGGCGAAGCGGGCCAGCGGTTCACCGTCGGCCCGTTCCATCACCAGACCCCAGCGGCCCTGGAAGCGGCCAGCCTCGAAGACGCGCGGCGTCGGCAGGCCGTGATCGGCGACGATCGCCAGCGTCGCCGCCTCGATGAAGGCATCGGACCGAGCATTGGGATCGCGATAGAGTTTGACCACCGCGTCCCCATATTCGAAGACCTCGGCGACCCGTCCCGAGCCGACCAGTGGCCCTATTGGCTGGTTCATGTCCGTTCCCCCTCAGTCCCGGATGTTTGGGCATCGTGACATGGTTTCGGGACGGAGGGGAGAGGTCTCGTTTTCCCTGCGCCCCCTCCACCGGCTGCGCCGGTCCCCCTCCCCCGTAAACGCAGGGGAATCGCATTTGGAATTTGTGTTGCGCGGATTGGTCTGAAGGATTCTTAGGGTGGCAGTTTCCTCGGAGGGACTGCCATGGGATGCCTGGGTGGATATTTCGGCGATCTTGAAGACCCGCGTGCTGCCAATGCGAGCTACCGGCTTGCCGATCTGATCGTGATGATGATCGCGGCCAGCCTGTGCGGGGCGAGCACGGCAACGGAGTTTTCGCTGTTCGCTCAGGAGCGCCGGCAGGCGCTCTCGCGACTGATCGACTATGAGGTTGCGCCGAGCCACGATACGTTCTCGCGCCTGTTGCGGCTGCTCGATCCGCAGGCGTTTGCACGAGCCTTTGCGGCTTTTGCGGCCGGCTTCCACCAAGCCCGGCAAGAGGTGGTGGCGATCGACGGCAAGGCCCTGCGACGCGCCTACCGCAAGGGCCTGGCCGCCAGCCCGCCGCTGACAGTCTCGGCCTTTGCCGCCACGAGCCGGCTCTGCCTTGCCGCAGCCGCACCCGGGCCCGGCGAGAACGAGGTCGAGACGGCTCTCAAGGTCGTCGGCCTGCTTGATATGACCGACCGGCTGGTCACCGCCGATGCCCTGCACTGCCACACCCGCATGGCCGATGCCGTCGTCGAACAAGGCGGGAACTACCTGCTCGCCCTCAAGGGCAACCGCCGCCACTGGTACAAGGCAGCCGGGACGGTGCTGGACGGGCACGCCGGACACACTGCCCAGTGCACCAGTACCGAGCATGGCCGGCTGGAGTGGCGACAGGCCCAGGTGGCCGTCGCGCCACAGCCGTTGATGCCGGGCCACCAGGCCTTCGTGCGGATCACCAGCCGGCGCGACGATGCAGCTCCCAAGGCTCGCCTCTACATGGCCTCCATGGTGCCAACGCCACAGCAGGCCCTCGCATGGACCCGCGACCACTGGCAGGTCGAGAACGGCCTGCACTGGATGCTCGACGTCCATCTGCACGAGGACCTCACCCGCGCCAGGACCGACAACGCTCCAGCCAACACCGCAATCCTCAACAGGATCGTCCGAAACATCCTCCAACTCGCCGACACCCCAAAGGTCCCGCTAAGCCACCGCATCAGAAAATGTGCCTGGAACGACGACTACCTCATCAACGCTATCGCCCATATGCGATAGCCCTGCCCGTAAACGGGAGAGGATTCCCGACTGCGAGAGCGCACTAACCCTCCACCTTCGCCGCCGCCTTGGCTGCTTCGAGTTGAGTCTTGAGGCGGCTCACCTGTTTTTCCAGCGCATCGTTGTGCGAACGGAGCTGGCGGATGCGGGACTCGGCCGCTTCGAGATAGTCGACGCCGATCTCACGTCGCAGCGCTGCGGCGGCCCTGGGGCCGAGTGCCCTGCCCTCGATGACGTCGCGCCAGCTCAGTTCGTGCCTGGCGATGAAGGCGCTAGCGGCCAGCGCCGCGGCGGCGCGCTCGCCGTCATGGTCCGAGGCGAGGAGGCCGAGAATGCGCTCCAAGCGCTCGATATCCCGCTTTTGAATTGCCGATCTCCATCGCTCCGGGCGAGGCAACAATGCCCGAGCCCGGCCGGCCGATCCAGACCGTCTAGCCGAGCTTGCGGTTGCGGCGGTCGAGGCCCTGGTTGATCACCGTGCGCATGGCGTCGCG
>DASWWF010000097.1:0-4399 GCA_036401035.1 Devosia sp. | reverse complement strand
TCGAGCTGCCCCTCGGCCAGGGCCTTCATCGTATCGGTGAGCCGGGTGATGGGCTTGGTGATGGTGCGCGAAAACAGCAGGCCGCCGGCGGCGACCAGTGCCAGCAGCAGCGCGGCGATCGCCAGCATGGTGTTGCGCATGCCCTCGATCGGCGCAAACACCTCGCGGCTCTGCATCAGGGTTGCCAGTGCCCAGGTGACGCCGGGCGCGACCTCGACGGGCGCCGCCGCGATCAATGTCGCCGCGCCGCGATGGTCGGGCAGGGTGGCTTCGCCGGCCGTGCCGCCCACGGCTTTGTCGATGGCGGGGCTGGCGATGGTGGCGGCGAGAATGTCGTTTTCGGCGGTGAACGGGGAGTCCGAGCGAACGAGGCCATCGGCGCCGACAATGGCGGTCTCGCCGGTTTCGCCAAGGCCGGTGCGGTTGTCGATCACCGGCGCCAGGCGGCTGGCCGGCAGCTGGAAGGCCAGCACGCCGATCTTGCGGCCCTGCGCGTTCCAGATCGGCTTGGCGAAGAAGGCGACGGCTTCGGCAGCGAGCGGATAGGCCGAGAAATCGGCAAAGGCGACATCGTCGGCATTCTCGATGGCCTGGGCGCGGCTCACCACATCGGCGAGCGCGGTCGTCGCATAGGGGCCATCGGCAAAGCTCGTGGCGAAGTCGTCGTTCTTGGCGGTCGAATAGACCAGCATGCCCTTGGGGTCGAAGAGATAGAGGTCGCTATAGCCCGCGGCGATGATCTGGCTGCGGAAATAGGGCTGCACCTTCGTGTGCGGCGTGGCGTAGGTCAGCTTGGTGTCGGGCGTGTCGAGCAGCAGCCGCTGTCCGGCCGGGTTCGGGTTATCGGCGACATAGACCTTCTGCAGAGCCGCGGCGGGGTCCGGCTCCTTGATCTGCAGCCAGGCGCCGGCAAAGTCGCGCATCGCCTGGATGGTCGCGTCGGTCTTGGAGGTGGCGACGAGGTCGCTTCCGACCGAGCGCATGTAGAAGGCGAGCTGGTTGGCGCGCTCGAAGGCGAGCGTCGAGAGGTTCTGCCTCGCCTGTTTGCCCAGCGAGTCCGAACCGATCAGGTAGCTTGCCGTGCCAACGCCGGCCCCCACCAGCAAGGCGGAGAAAAGCAAAGCAAGCGGCAATTTCTTGGCGATCGAAAAGCTCTTGAGCTTGAGCATCTATGCGTCCCCGAGGCGGTAGCCTGTTCAAATCGGGAACAGTAATCAGGCCGTTCGGCTTAAGCCTGCGTTAAGCCTAAGCCTCCTGCCCAATAATTAATCGTACTATTCTCGATGGTAGGGGTGGCCGGAGAGGATCGTTGTCGCGCGGTAAAGCTGTTCGGCCAGCATGATGCGGACCAGCTGGTGCGGCCAGGTCAGCGGCGAAAAGCTCAGCGTCAGGTCGGCGGCCTTGACGAAGTCCGGGTCGAGCCCGTCCGCCCCGCCGATGACGAAGCTCACCGCCGGGCGGCCATCGTCGCGCCAGCGGGCGAGCTGGTTGGCGAAGGCTTCCGATCCCTGCGTCTTGCCGCGCTCGTCGAGCGCCACGACGATGCCCTCGGGCAAAGCGGCGCGCAACGCCTTGGCCTCGTCGGCCTTGCGGGCGGGCGAGGAGGAGGCGCGGGATTCGGTGAGTTCGATGGTCTCGAAGCCGGTCAGGCCGAGCGGCCTGCCGCTCAGTACCGCGCGGTCGAGATAGCGTCCGACAAGCTCGCGCTCCGGGCCCTGCTTCATGCGGCCAACCGCGGCAATAGCGATCCTCATCGCCGCAGCTTCAACTCGTCAGTTCACGTCGGCGGCGAAATCGGCCTGCCACATCTTCTCGAGATTGTAGAACTCGCGCACTTCGGGCCGGAAGATATGGACGATCACGTCACCACCATCGACCAGCACCCAGTCGGCATGCGGCAGTCCCTCGACCCGCGGCTTGCCAAAACCATTCTCGCGAAGGGCTTTGACCACCTGGTCGGCGACGGCGCTCACATGGCGGTTGGAGCGGCCCGAGGTGACGACCATGTGGTCCGACAGCGACGACTTGCCCGTGATATCGATGGCAACGGTCTGCTCGGCCTTGGCATCGTCAAGGCTCTTCAGAACGACATCGATCATCTGGGGTTCTGCGGTCGCGGCGGCAGCCGGCTCGATCGTCTGGGTCTTCTTTTTGGGGGCGGCTGCCATTAGTTCTTGGCCTCTGCCCACGCTAACACAGCATGAGTCATGCGTATTTCAGCTTGTCCTTGGTTGATGGGGCGATGTCGCGAAAGTCAGCGATTGTCGTGATCCCGTTCAAGAGCGACCATAGTCACTCGCATAACAATATGACGCTTCGACCGTGGTTCCGCAAGGGAACGATCAATTTTCAATTTGCGGCAGCTTGCCGGGCGGCCCGAATGGCGCTCGAAGACTGTGCCGACATGACCCCGCGGAGGTAGACCCAGGCGGGTGGATCGCGGTCGGCGAGGGTCTCGGCCTCGCCCTCCGGAATGCGATACATGCGCAGCGCATTGGCGGCCTTTGACGCGGTTGCGCGGTGCAGCGAGCCGGGGCGCGCATAGATCGCCATCGGCATCAGCGCGGCGATATCGCGCCAGCGTTCCCAGCGGTCGAACTGCGCCAGGTTGTCGGCGCCCATGACCCAGACGAACTTCACCCGCTCGCAGCGCTGGCGCAGAAAGCTCAGCGTATCGAAGGAATAGTGGAAGTCGTGCTCGGCCTCGAAACCGGTGACCTTGATGTCCGGATGCGCCATCACCGCACGCGCCGCGCGGACGCGATCGGCGAGCGGGGCGAGGTTGCTGTTTTCCTTGAGCGGGTTGCCGGGCGAGGCCAGCAGCCAGACCGCATCCAGCGCCAGCCGCTTCAAACACTGCACCGCCACCAGCCGGTGCCCCTCATGGGCCGGGTTGAAGCTACCGCCGAAGAGGCCGATCCGCATGCCATCGGCATGCGGAGGCAGTTCGGTGATGCCGGGAATGCGCGTCATCAGGGGCGAGTCTGCCCCGTGCCGCGCACCTGGTACTTGAAGCTGGTCAGCTGTTCGACGCCCACCGGACCACGGGCGTGGAACTTGCCGGTGGCGATGCCGATCTCGCCGCCGAAGCCGAATTCGCCGCCGTCCGAGAACTGGGTCGAGGCATTGTGCAGCAGCACGGCGCTGTCGATCTCGGCGAAGAAGCGCTCCACCGACTTTGCGTCCTCGGAAATGATCGCCTCGGTGTGGTGCGACGAGTAGGTGCCGATATGGGCGATGGCCTCGCCGACATCCTTGACCACCTTCACCGAAATGATCGCGTCCTCATATTCGGTATGCCAGTCTTGTTCCGTCGCCGGAATGGCGGTGGGGATCAGCGCCTGGATGCGCTCGTCGCCGCGGATTTCGCAGCCCCGCTCGATCAGCGCATTGATGACGGAGGTCGCCACCGTCGGCAGCAGGCTTTCGTGGATCAGCAGCGTCTCGGTGGCGCCGCAGATGCCGGTACGGCGCATCTTGGCGTTGACGGTGACATCGACTGCCATCTGCGGGTCGGCGCTGGCGTCGAGATAAGTATGGCAGATGCCCTCGAGGTGGGCGAAGACCGGCACGCGCGCCTCGTCCTGCACCCGCTTGACCAGTGTCTTGCCGCCGCGCGGCACAATGACATCGATGGTGCCGTTCAGCCCGCGCAGCATCTCGCCCACCGCCTCGCGGTCGGTGGTCGGCACGATCTGGATCGACGCCTCCGGCAGGCCGGCGGCTTTGAGCCCCGCAACGAGACACGCATGGATGGCGCGGGAGGAATGCGCGCTGTCCGAACCGCCGCGCAGGATCACCGCATTGCCCGATTTCAGCGTCAACGCCCCGGCATCCGCCGTCACGTTCGGACGGCTCTCGAAGATGACGCCGATGACGCCGAGCGGGGTGCGCACGCGCGAAATGGTCAGGCCGTTGGGCCGGGTCCATTCGGCGATCACCTGACCGACCGGATCGGGCAGCTCGGCGATGGTCCTGAGCCCCTCGATCATGCCGTCGATGCGCTTGTCGTTGAGCTGCAGCCGGTCGAGGAAGGCTTTCGAGATGCCCTTCTTTTCAGCCGCCTGCATATCGAGCGCATTGGCCTCGAGGATTTCGCGGCGGGCCTTGTCCATGGCGCTGGCGGCGCCGAGCAGCGCCTGCCGCTTCTTGTCGGCCGGGGTGAAGGCCAGCACCGCTGCCGCTGCCTTGGCCTTGCGGCCGATATCGGCCATCAGCGCGGGAAGGGTCAGGATTTCGGCAGTGCTCATCAGACCTTGGCCTCCAGGCCCATCAGGACGACCATATTGTCGCGATGCACCAGCTCGGTGCGGGTATCATGCCCGAGAATCTGCTCGATGCGAGCCGAATTCTTGCCCTTGACCGCCTCCGCGTCGTCGCGGCTCAGCCCGGCGAGACC
>DASWWF010000096.1:0-3768 GCA_036401035.1 Devosia sp. | reverse complement strand
GATCCAGTAGGTTTTGGAAAAGATCCTGTCCCTGGCTGTGAAACAACTGCCGTGCGCATGTGCCGGCACATTGGTTATAGCCGCAGCTGGATAACGCGGCTTGAGATCGTCCCTAGCGGGGAAAGTCGCATCTACGAGATGATCTGCTTCGAATGATCTAGACAAAGAAGCGGCGCCCCCTGGGCCGCCTATGTGGTGCCTGATGATCGCCGGTTGATAGAGGTGAGGCTCCCGCAGGCCGCGCTGGTCTACAATCTCTCTCCGGCGCAGCTCAGGTTGGCGGGCGCGGTGTGCATGGGATTGTCGCTGCCTGATTTCTCGCGGCAGTCGGGCGTAAGCCAAACACGGCGCGCACGGACCTCAAGTGGCTGTTCGACAAGGTAGGCGTCTCGAGCCGGCCGGTTCCGGTGCGCGCCTTGCTGTCCCTAGCGCCGCGGCGCTGAGTGTCGTCCGTTCGGGTGACAGGCGCGCCTTCGGCCGGCGCTATTGTGGTGTCTCTGGAAGGAGGCATTGATCATGGATATGGCAGCATTCGATCAGGTGCGGCAGCTTGCGGCGTCGCACTATCTCGTCAGGGCCCTGCACGTTGCCGCCGAGCTGGATGTGGCGGGCAGGGTCGGGCAGGGCAAACGACCCGTGGCAGCCCTGGCGGAAGAGGCGGACGCAAATGCGGATGCGCTGGGGCGTCTGTTGCGGCTCCTCGCCTCGCGCGGCATCTTCGTATTTGACGGCACAGACGTTTCGAACACGCCCGCGTCCGAACTGCTTGCGTCCGGGCATCCGGCCTCCCTTCGCGATTTCGTCCTGATGTTCGGCCAGCCCATCCAGTGGACAATGGCGGGCGATCTCATGCATGCGGTCCGCTCGGGAGAGGCGGTGGCCGATCGCGCCCATGATGGTGGGCTCTGGTCCTACTTCAAGGACAATCCCGAATATGGCCGGCAGTTCGACGGAGCGATGACGGCCAAGTCCGCAGCGCAGATCGGCGGCATACTGGCTACCCACGATTTTTCCCGCTATCGCCGCATCGTTGATGTCGGAGGCGGACGCGGGCACCTTCTCGCGGCCATACGGGGCCGGCATCCGCAGTTGGAGTGCGTCCTGTTCGACCTGCCGCAGGTCATCGCTGCGGCCGAAGCCGAAGGTGCGGCCGCGCAGCTCAGGCTGGTCGGTGGCGACTTCTTCACGAACGATCTGCCGGCAGGCGATGCCATCATCCTGCAGGAAATCCTGCATGACTGGGACGATGCGCATTGCCACAGGATTCTCGCGGCGGCGCGCCGGGCCCTGGCGCCAGGGCAGCGGCTGCTGGTGATCGAGACGGAGGTGCCACCGGGCGATACGCCCGACTGGTCCAAGCTCCTCGATGTGGTCATGCTTGCCGCCTTTGCGGCGCGGCAGCGCACGGCAGACGAGTATCGCACCCTGCTCGCCGCCCAGGGCTTCCGCCTTCTGGCCGGCACCGATACGGGTGCCGGCATCAGCATTTTCGAGGCCGAACCCCTCTAGGGGTCAGACGTACTTCACCTCGAGGATCTCATATCCCCGCGAGCCACCCGGCGCTGCCACTTCGATGGCGTCGCCGGCGGCTTTGCCGATCATGGCGCGGGCGATGGGGGAGGAGATCGAGATGCGGCCCTTGCTGGCGTCCGCCTCGGCGTCGCCGACGATCTGGTACTTCTTTTCTTCCTCGGTATCGTCGTCGACGAGTTTGACCGTCGCGCCGAACTTGATGGTCGAGCCCGACAGGCTCTTGGGGTCGACGATCTCGGCGAGGGCCAGCAGCGCTTCGAGTTCCTGGATGCGGCCTTCGTTCAGGCTCTGCTGCTCCTTGGCGGCGTGATACTCGGCGTTCTCAGAGAGATCGCCATGGGCGCGCGCTTCCGAGATCGCGGCAATGATCGACGGACGGCCTTCGGACGTACGCTGACGGTATTCTTCCGTCAGGGCAGCGTGGCCGGTCGGGGTCATCGGGATCTTGTCCATCGGTGTCTCCAGTCAATAGCAGGCTTCCCGCCGGGTCTCGGCATGCACGTAACGGGGCACTGAGGGGAAGCAGAATGAATGTGCCTCACGCGCGGCGCTTCGGTCAAGCCGGGTGGGGTGCGGCCGAATGTGGGGATGGCGAGGCCGGGTTCAAGAGCCGCGGGGGGGTGCCTTGGCAATCAGGTCTTCACCGCCTGCCACGCCGCTTCGGCCAGCAGGGCCGGGGCCTCGTGCGACGGCTTCGCCGAGCGGCTGGCCAGCCGCATGTAGTTGTAGGCCGGGCCCAGCATCAACGAATGCGCCACCGGCCAGGGCAGGGGGCGGACCTCGCCCGCCGCCACCCAGGTCCGGTACTGTCGTTCGCCCAGCGCCTGCCCCTCGGCCAGCATGGCTTCGACCGAGGCCAGTTCGGTGCCGGTAGCCGCGAGGGTGCGGATTTCGTCCATGAAGCGCAGGTGGCCCGGATTGGCCATGCCCCAGCGCAGCAGCCCGCCTGCCGCTGCCTTGACACTGGCTTCGGCCGTGGTGCTGCCGCCCAGCGCGCGCTGCACCTCGGCCGACCAGCCGGCCACCGCCTCGCGCAACAGCGCCTCGGCCAGCGCGCCCTTGCCGGCGAAGAAATGATAGATGCTGCCGGTCGATGCCCCGCTCGCCGCACGGATGTCGCTGATCGAGGTGGCGAGATAGCCGCGCGCCACGAACGAGGCGAGGGCGGCGTCGAGGATGGCTTGGCGGCGGTCGGGCGTACTCATGCGAATGCTTCTAGACGAAACTAGAACGATGTTCTAGAGAGCTGACTAGAACAGCGTTCTAGATGGAGAGTCCAGTGACGATAGAGGCGGAAAATATGGATGTGGTCCGGCGGCTCATCGCCGCGATCGAGGTGTTCGACGCCGATACGGCTGCCGCGCTCTACCACCCCGAGGTGGTGCAGACCGAACATCCGAATGCGATCTATCCCAAGGGCCAGGTCCGCAGTGCCGAAATGATGCTGCGGGACCTGCCCCGCGGCCGGCAGGTCCTGCGCTCGCAGCGCTACCCGATCGATGCGATCTTTGCCGGTGGCGACAGGGTCGCGGTGGAGACGCGCTGGGAAGGTATCCTCGATGTGCCGCTCGGCAAGCGACAGCCGGGCGACGCTCTGGTTGCGCATATCTGCATGGTCTTCACCCTGCGCGATGGGCGCGTGATTTCTCAAAACAACTACGATTGTTACGAGGGCATGGCGACCAAGGTCGACTGATTAACGCGACATTTCCCATCCGGAGCAATTCACGGTCTCCGGCGGACCGGATGTTGGTGCGGATTTGATCCACGTCATCCATGGTCGGGCCAAGCGTCACAGAAATGGTCCGATCAAATGGGGGCGGGACAGAAGTCTCGTTGCAAGATGCGTTCAATGTTGATGGCCGGCATCGTCGCGGCGGTAGCGTCGATCACGGGGCCGGCACTCGCCGACGATTGGGTGGCGACCAAGCTCCGTGGTACGGTGCTGGTGCATGTCGATGGCGACTGGCGGCCGCTCGGCCGTGGCGACGTGGTGTCCGACGAGCAGTTGGTCCGCACCATGCGGACGGGGCGCGTCACGCTCGAGCGCGGCGGCGAAGTCGTCGAACTGTCCGGCGAAACCCAGATCCGCATCCATGACCGTGCCGGTCGCAAATACACCACCGTGCTGCAGGACTTCGGCACCGTGAGCGTCGAGGCCGACGTCCGGGCCGTGCAACATTTCTCGGTCAAGACTCCGCATCTGGCTGCGGTGGTCAAGGGCACGCGCTTTAC
>DASWWF010000095.1:0-4387 GCA_036401035.1 Devosia sp. | reverse complement strand
TCGCGTCCTCGTCACCGGCATATCCGGGTTTCTCGGCGGCCATGTCGCGCTGCAACTGCTCGAAGCGGGCTTTGCGGTGCGCGGGAGCGTTCGCAACCTCAACAAGGCCGACAAGGTGAAAGCCACTTTGGCCAAGGCCGGCGCTGACATATCCCGCCTTGAGTTCGTGGCGCTCGACCTGCTCAAGGATGACGGCTGGAACGAGGCCATGCAGGGGGCGCGCTACCTCCAGCACACCGCGTCGCCCTTCGTCATCGACCTGCCAGACAACAAGATGGAACTCATCCGCCCCGCCGTTGAAGGCACCGAGCGCGCCCTCAACGCTGCGCTTCGCGCCGGCGTCGAACGCATCGTCCTGACCTCGTCGATGGCCGCCATCGCCTATGGCCACGACAAGGGGCGCACCGCGCCCTTCACCGAGGCCGACTGGACCAACCTCGAGGGCCGCGGCGTCAACGCCTATATCGAATCCAAGACCCGCGCCGAACGCCGCGCCTGGGAGATCGTCTCCCGCTTCGGCCGCCGCGACGCCCTCGCCACCATCAATCCCAGCGCCATCCTGGGCCCGCTGCTCGACGAGGATCCGGGCACCTCGGCCCTGCTCGTCAAGCGGCTGCTCGATGGCTCCGTCCCAGCCCTCCCCCGCATCAGCCTCGGCATTGTCGACGTCCGCGACGTGGCCGAGGCGCATCTGCGCGCCATGACCGCACTCCAGGCTGGCGGCCGCCGCTTCCCGATGAGCGAAGCAACGCTGTTCATGGCCGACGTCGCCGACATTCTGCGCGAGGCTCTGCCCGAGCGCGCAGGCAAGCTGCCGCGTCTCGTCCTCCCCGACTGGGCGGTGCGCATCTACGGGCTGTTCGACAAGGATGTGCGCGGTTTCGTCAACGAGCTGGGCGTGGTCAAGCACCTTGATTCAAGCGCCGTCATTGCCTTGCTCGGCCACCCGCTGCTGCCGGCCGCGGAGTCCATTCGCACCACGGCCCGCAGCCTGATCGACCAGCGCCTCGTCTGATCGAAAAAAAGGGCTAGGCCAAAGCCTCGCGATTGGCTACATAGCCTGCCATCGGAACGGGGCTGTAGCTCAGTTGGGAGAGCGCGTCGTTCGCAATGACGAGGTCAGCGGTTCGATCCCGCTCAGCTCCACCATTCCGATTTCCACTAGCCGTTGCTTGTGCAAGGCGCGTCGGCCCTGACGCGCCCCGTCTCATCATCTTGTCGCATTGCCCTCTCCCTCAAACTATTATAATAGCTTGAGCGAGATCGGGAGGAGACTGATCCATGAGGGTGGAACTGGGCGGCCGGGTGGCTTTGGTCACCGGCGCGGCGGGAACTATTGGCCGTGCCATCGCGCGCCGGCTGAGCGACAACGGCGCGCGCGTCGTCATTGCCGACATCAACCGCGAGGGCGCCGAAGCCTTTGCCGCCGAACTGCCTGAAGCGATGGCGGCGACCATCGACATCACCAGTCAGGACTCGACCGAAGCCGGGGTCGCCGCGACCATTGCGCGTTACGGCCGGCTCGACATTCTCGTCAACAATGCCGGGGTCAACAGTTTCGTCCACCGCGTCACCATCGACGCATTCCCGTCCGAGGAATGGGAGCGGGTGACTCGCATCGATCTCGACGGCCTCTACCGCATGAGCCACGCCGCGCTGCAGCCCATGGTCGCGCAGGGCGAGGGTGGACGCATCATCAACATCGCGTCGGTCGTCGGCCTCGCCGCCATGCGCCTCCAGAGCGCTTTCGTCGCCGCCAAGGCCGGCATCATCCACGTGACCCGTTCGATGGCGCTGGAACTGGGGCCGCAGGGCATTCTCACCAACGCCATCGCGCCTGGCTCGATCATGAGCGAGGGCACGCGCTCGCTGTTTTATGGCGCCGACGGCAAGTTCGCCGGGCGCACCGAGGAGTTCATGCGCCACCTGCCGCTCGGTCGTCCCGGCACTGCCGAGGAGATCGCCGAGGCGGTGCTGTTCCTCGCCTCGCCCAATGCCGCCTATGTCAATGGCCAGGTCCTCGCCGTCGATGGCGGCTGGACCGCGGGGTACATGCTGTGAGGCCGGCCATGGAGATCAATCTCGAAGGCAAGGCCATCACGCTGCGTGGCGACGACAATCCGGTGTCGGCGGCCCTCGGCGTCGCCCTCGCCGCCAATGGCGCGACGCTCGGCGATCACGCCTATCCCGACATGCTGATCCTCTCGTTCCCGCTGCTGCCCACGGAAGGCTTGGTCGTCGAGCCCCTTCTGGCGCGGGCCGAGAGCATCGGCGAGGCCATGGCCCAACGCGGCCACGGCCGCATCCTCTGCCTCGTCTCGGCGGCGGCCGGCATGCCGATGCGGCGCCATCCGGACTACTCGCGACGCATGGCCAACGTGCTGATCACGGTGCGCACCCTCGCCATGCGGCTGGGGCCGAATGTCCTCGTCAACGCCGTCGGCGTCGGCGCCATCGGCGAGCCGCTTGTCGCCGGCGATGCGGCCATGCTTGGTCATGCCTCGGTCACGCGCCCGGGGACGATCGAGGAAGTCGTCGACACCGCCCTGTTCTTCGCCGACCCGCTCAACACCTATACCACCGGCCAGATGCTCTCGGTCGATGGCGGCTGGACTGCGGGCTACGGCCGCAACTTCTGACCGCGGCTGACCCTCGACGCCGGGCCGGGTGCCGAACTATGGTTCCGGCACCATCGGGGACTGTTTGCATGGCGAAGACGGGCAGGGGCACAGCGGACAAGCCGCCACAGCGGCTGGGCGTACGCGAGATCGCCAGGCGCGTCGGCGTCGCACCCATCACCGTGTCGCGCGTCCTCTCCAACCCCGACATGGTGACGCCCGAAACGCGCGCCCGCGTGCTGCAGGCCATCGAGGCCTCCGGCTTCGTGCCCAACCGGCTGGCCTCCAGCATGAAGGGCAGCGGCCGCATCATCGGCACCGTGGTGCCGCCGCTGATCAATTCGGGCATTGCCGAACAGGTGCAGGGCATGTCGGACGAATGCCAAGAGAGCGGCTATTCCATGCTGCTGGTGCAGGGCGAATTCACCCTCGCCGACGAAGAGCGCTCGGTGCGCACCCTGCTCGGCTGGCGGCCGGCCGGCCTGATCCTGCAAAGCTTCGTGCAGAGCGACGTAGCGCGGCAGCTACTGCTGTCGGCCAAGGCACCGGTGGTCGAGATTTCCGAGATCAAGGGCCGCAAGCCGCTCGACATGGTGGTGGGCGTCTCCAACTTCGAGACCGCCTATGCCATGACCATGCACCTGGCCGCCAAGGGCTACAAGCGCATCGGCTTCGTCTCCACCCCCATCCACGGCAACGACCGTCTGCAGCAGCGTCGCACCGGCTACCACGCCGCGCTCACTGAACTGGGCATCAAGAACCACGACTCGATGGAGGTCGAAGTCCCGATCACCTCGCGCGGCGGCGCTGAGGCGCTGATCACGCTGACCGAGCGGCACAAGGACATCGACGCCATCTTCTTTTCATCCGACACGCTCGCCATCGGCGCCGTGCAGGAATGCCACCGCCGCGGCTGGGCCGTACCCGGCCGCATCGGCATTGCCGGCTATGGTGACGTCGACCTTGCCGCCCAGCTCTATCCGCCGCTCACCACCGTCAAGGTCAACCGCTACGAGATGGGCCGCCGCGCCGCCCGGCAACTGCTCGACCGGCTCGGCGGCAACCTCAAGGTCCCCACCATCACCAGCCTCGGCTTCGAGATCGTCGACCGCGAAAGCGCCTGACCTCAGGCCTCCCGGTCAGTCCCCAGCCGCTTCTCCCAGCCCTCCGCATGGACGTTGAGATAGGCGTGGACGTCGTATGGGTGCGCCTTGATCGCATCGATATTGAGATCGATGCCCAGCCCCGGTGCATCCGGCAGCGACAGGTGCCCGTTCTCTGGGTTGACGGTCGGCCGCCAGGTCACGAGATCGAAGGTCCACTCGTCGTTGAAGGCGTCGAAATGCTCCTGGATCAGGAAGTTCGGCACCGCTGCCGCCAGTTGCAGGCAGACCGCCGTCGCCACCGGCCCGCCGCTCTGGTGCGGTGCGATATAGCTGCCATGGGCCAGCGCCAGATTGGCGACCTGCATTGATGGCCCGATGCCACCCAGCGACATCGGCTCAGGCTGGAAGATGTTGACCCCGCCACGCTCGGCCAGCGTATAGAATTGCCCCACCGTGTCATACATTTCGCCCGTCGCCACCGGGATCGGCGAGCGATGCGCCACCTCGTGCACCGCCTCCTGTCGGTCGCGCGTCGTCGGCTCCTCCCACCAGAAGATGTCGAGATCGGCGAAGCGCTCGGCCGCCTTCAGCGCCGCGATTTCGGTGAAGCGCGCATGCACGTCGATGAGGATGCGCGTATCCGCCGGCAACTTGTCGCGCAGC
>DASWWF010000094.1:0-11058 GCA_036401035.1 Devosia sp. | reverse complement strand
CGCACCGCCGCTTCCGGCATCGCCAGCGCCCTGCGCTCGACATTGGCCGGCAGCCCGGCGAGTTCATCCGGCCGCGTATCGATCACATGCACATGCAGTGGCAAGGGCGCCAGGGCGCGCGCCAGCGCCTGCCCGACATGGCCCGCGCCGAAAAGATAGACATGCGGCCGATTGGCCTCCGCCTGCTGCAGCCGCCCAACCAGCGCCTCGGCATCGGCCGGCCGCAACGACACTTCGACCCGGCCGCCGCAGCACTGGCCGATCTCCGGCCCCAGCGGAATATCCATGGTGGCATCGGGCAGCCCGTCGCGCAGCACCTGCCTGGCGCGGTCGATGACCATATATTCCAGCGCCCCGCCCCCGATGGTGCCGGTCAGCGCATCCGGCGCAATCAGCATGAACGCCCCCGCCTCGCGCGGGCTGGAGCCTCGGACGGCAGTGAGTTCGGCAACGATGGCCGCAGGATGGGCGGTGAGGAAGGTGCGGAGCGCGGAGGCGGAGAGGGTCATCGGAAAGAGTACCACCACCCCTGTCCCCTCCCCGCAAGGGGGAGGGAGACGCTGAACGCGTACTCCGAGTGTGAGGGACGATGACTGATCGAGAGGGTCTCCTCCCCCCGTGCGGGGGAGGGACAGGATGGGGGGTATGTTTCCCGCACCAGCATCAGCCCTGCTCTCCCCGCCGCATGCGCTCGACGCCCATCAGCACGCGCTCGGGTGTTACCGGCATATCGAGCCGCGGCGGCAGTTTGTAGTCGGCGACGGAGGCCACCGCCATCGACAGTGCCTCGACCACCGAATAGCCCAGCACCAGCGGCGGTTCGCCCACGGCCTTGGAACGGCCGATCGCCGGTTCCTTGTTGACGCTCCACTCGGCCAGCCGCACGTTGAAGATCGGCGGCACGTCGGAGGCGAGCGGGATCTTGTAGGTCGAGGGCGCGTGCGTCCGCAGCACCCCCTTGGCATCCCACACCAGTTCTTCGGTGGTGAGCCAGCCGACGCCCTGGATGAAGCCGCCTTCGACCTGGCCGATATCGATGGCCGGATTGAGCGAGCGGCCGACATCTTCGAGCACATCGGCCCGATCGACCTGGTATTCGCCGGTCAGCGTGTCGATGGTCACCTCCGATGCGGCGGCGCCATAGGCGAAGTAATAGAACGGATGCCCGCGGCCCGAGGCGCGATCCCAGTGGATTTTCGGCGTCTTGTAGAAGCCGGCGGCCGAGAGCTGCACGCGGTTCATCCAGCATGACGTCGCCAGTTCCGCGAACGGCACGAACTGTTGCCCGGCGCGGATGCCGCCATATTCCCAGCGCACGTCCTTGGGCTCGACTTCGTAGATCTTGGCCGCATGCGCTTCCATGCGCTCGCGGATCTGCCGCGCCGCATCATAGGCCGCCATGGCGTTCAGATCAGTACCCGAGGACGCCGCCGTCGCCGATGTGTTGGGCACCTTGCCGGTATTCGTCGCAGTGATGTGCACATGCTCGAGCGGCACGGAGAAGGCGTCGGCCAGCACCTGCGCCACCTTGATGTGCAGCCCCTGCCCCATCTCGGTGCCGCCATGGCTCAGATGGATGGAGCCGTCGCGATAGACATGCACCAGCGCACCTGCCTGATTGTGCCAGGTGGCGGTGAAGGAGATACCGAATTTGACCGGCGTCAGCGCGATGCCCTTCTTGAGCACTGCGTTCTTTTCGTTGAACGCCAGCACCGCCTTGCGCCGTTCCTGGTAGTCCGAGCTCTGCTCCAGATCCTCGACGATCCGATGGATGACATTGTCCTCCACCGTCTGATGGTAGGGCGTGATGTTGTTGCTGTCGGTGCCGTAGAAATTGGCCTTGCGGATCTCGAGCGGATCTTTGCCCAGCGCGTAGGCGATCTCTTCGATCCACCGCTCCGCCCCGATGATCCCCTGCGGGCCACCGAAACCACGGAAGGCGGTGTTGGACACGGTGTTGGTGAAGAGCGGCTTGGAGACGAACCGCGCCGCTGGATACCAATAGGCATTGTCGGCATGGAACAGCGCCCGGTCGGTCACCGGCCCGGAAAGGTCGGCCGAAAAGCCGGATCGGGCCGCAAAAGTTGCGTCCACGGCCTGGATCTTGCCGTCCGAATTGTAGCCGACCTCATAGTCCACCAGAAAATCGTGGCGCTTGCCGGTGATCACGAAATCATCGTCACGGTCGGGTCGGATTTTCACCGCCTTGCCGGTCTTTTTCGCCGCCAGCGCCGCGACCGCCGCGAAGAGGTTGCCCTGCGTCTCCTTGCCGCCGAAACCGCCACCCATGCGCCGCATATTGACGGTGATCGCCGCATGCGGGACGCCGAGCACCTGCCCCACCATCACCTGGATTTCTGTGGGGTGCTGCGTCGAGCAATGGAGAAGAACTTCGTCATCCTCGCCTGGAATGGCGAGCGCGATCTGGCTTTCGAGGTAGAAGTGCTCCTGCCCGCCGATCACCGTTTTGCCCCTCAGCCGGTGCTCGGCCTTAGCCAGGCCGGCAGCTACGTCGCCGCGCTCGAGCTTCATCGGCTCGGTCACCAGCGTGCCGCCCGCCGCCATCGAGGCCTCGATATCGGTGACATGCGGCAGGTCGCGATATTCGATCCTCGCGAGCTTTGCTGCCCGCCGCGCCGCGTCGCGCGTCTTGCCAAGCACGCAGAAGATCGGCTGGCCGTGGTAGACGACGCGCGTTGTCGCAAACACCGGCTCGTCATGCTTGTGCACCGAGCTGATGTCGTTCTCGCCTGGAATATCGGCCGCCGTCAGGATACCGACGACGCCGGGGAAACTGCGCACCGCTTCGAGGTCGATCGAGGCGATTTCCGCATGTGGCTTGGCCGAGAGCCCAAGATAGGCATGCAGCATGCCCTCGGGCTCGGGCAGATCGTCGACATAGTCGGCGCGCCCGGCCACCTGCTTGGCGGCGGAATCGTGCGGCGTCGAGGTGTGCAGCCGTCCCTCGGTGGAGATCGGCCTCAGCGTATCGTGCTTGTTCATGCCACCTCCCTCACCAGCCGGGCCGTCTTGCCCGTCGTTTCGAGATGGAACCGGCGCAAGAGGTTCTGCGCCGCCAGCAACCGGTACTCGGCCGAAGCCCGCATGTCGCTGATCGGCTGGTAGTCGACGGCGAAAGCCGGCAGCGCCGCCTCGATCGTCGCCGTTATCCAAGGCTTGCCCAACAGGGCCGCTTCCACGGCCTTGGCGCGCTTGGGCGTCGCCGCCATGCCGCCGAAGGCGATGCGGGCCGACGCCACATTGCCGGCATTATCCAGGCAAACGCGGAACGCGCCGCAAAGTGCCGAGATATCCTCGTCGCGCCGCTTGGTCACCTTGTAACAGGCGAGTTTCTCGCCAGCCGGCAGCGCCGGAATCGTGACGCTTTCGACGAACTCGCCGGGCTGCCGGTCCTGCTTGCCATAGGCGATGAAGTAATCTTCGAGCTTCACCTCGCGGAGTTCTTGGCCCTTGCGCAGCGTGATCGATGCGCCCAGCGCGATCAGCGGCGGTGGCGTGTCGCCGATCGGCGAACCATTGGCAATGTTGCCGCCCACCGTGCCCTGGTTGCGCACTTGCTCGCCACCGATCCGCAGCCAGAGGTCGGTCAACGGCGGGAACACCCGCCCGATCACCCCTGTCGCCTGCGTGTAGCTCACGCCAGCGCCGAGCGTGATGCCCGCGGCGCTTTCTTCGATGCCCTGCAGGTCCGGGATATTGCCGATATAGATCATCGGCCCGATATCGCGCATGAACTTGGTGATCCAGAGCCCGACATCGGTGGCGCCGGAGACCAGCGTCGCCGTCGGGTTGGCGGCGTAGGCCTCCGCCAGATCATCGGCCGTCGCGGGCACGATGAGCCGCGCCTTGCCCTCGCCGATCTCAACCGTCTTGCCGTCGTTCAGCGTGCGCACGCGCGCTTTCATCGCCTCGCGATGCGCCACCAGCGGGTCGGCTGCGATCTCGCCGAACTGCGACATCGACTTTGCCGCGCGGATGATCGGCGCATAGCCGGTGCAGCGGCAGAGATTGCCCTGCAGCGCCTGTTCGGCGGTCAATTGGCTCGGGTTGGCATCGCGCATCCAGAGCCCATAGAGCGACATCACGATGCCCGGCGTGCAGAACCCGCACTGACTGCCATGGTGTTCAACCATTGCCTGCTGCACCGGGTGCAGCGGCCCATCCGGCTGGCTGAGATGCTCGATGGTCACCACATGTGTGCCGTGCAGCGACCCGGTGAAGGCGATGCAGGCATTGACGCTCTCATAGACCAGTTCGCCACCGCGCAACCGCCCGACCAGCACCGTGCACGCCCCGCAATCCCCCTCCGCGCACCCCTCCTTGCTGCCCTTGAGCCGCCGGGTGAGCCGCAGAAAATCCAGCAGCGTCTCCGTCGCCGACAGCTCGGTGAGAGCAATATCCTCGTCATTGAGGATGAAACGGAGCGTGTTCGTCGTTTCAGTCATTGGGTCGCGCGAGCTGCCTGTGTCAGGTGAGGATCAACTGCCTCGATACGTGGAATAGGAATAGGGCGAGACGAGTAGCGGGACGTGGTAGTGGCTTTCGTCGCCCATCGAGAAGCGGACCGGGACGATGTCGAGGAACTGGTTGTCCACCTCGACGCCCAGGCGCTCGAAATACTGGCCGACGTAGAAGATCAGCTCGAACGTGCCCATGTGGAACTGGTCACCCTCGAGCAGCGGCTTGTCGGTGCGGCCATCGGCATTGGTGAAGGTCGAAAGCACGTGGTGCGTGTGGTCCCCATGCACCATCAGGAGGTCGATGCGCAGACCCGCCGCCGGCTTGCCATGCATCGTGTCCAGTACATGCGTCGATAGCCAACCACCCGCCATGACCCGCTCCTATGGCTCCAAAGTGGGACCATAGCACGCACCAGTGCTCTTGATACTCTCAAGTTGGAAGCACTATGCTGCCGATATGGCAACAACTGACGACCGCCCACAGGCCGACCGTCCCCGCGAGCATGCCTTGTCTTCGGGGCTCCTGGCGCGCGTCTTCCATCAGCCCTCGCTGCTCTATTTCAACGCCGTGGCGACGCATCTCTCCATCCGGGAAGCCTCGCGGCGGCTCAACGTCGCCTCCTCGGCCGTCACCCGCCAGGTGGCGCAGCTCGAAGACGCGCTCGGCATCGCGCTGTTCCTGCGCGAAAAGCGCCGCCTGCGCCTGTCGCCGGCCGGCGAAATTCTCTTCCGCCACTCCCGCCGCCTCACCGCGCCGATGGAAGCGGCCGTCTCCGAGATCGAGATGCTGCGCGGCGTTCGCGCCGGCTCGGTCCGCATTGCGGCGGCCGAAAGCGTCGGGCTCTCCTTCCTGCCCCGCCTGATCAGCGATTTCGGCCGCCGCTATCCGCGGCTCAATCTCGAAGTCTCCATCGCACCCTCGTCCGACGTGGTGGCGCAGCTGGTCGACGAGCGCATCGATATCGGCTTTGCCTTCATCGCCAAGCCGCCGCGCCAGGTCGATGTCGCCTTCCGCCGCGACGTGTCGATAGGCGCCGTCATGGCGCCCGACCATCCGCTCGCCGGCGTTGCAAACCTCAGCATGCAGCAATGCCTCGAACATCCGCTGGCGGTGGGCAAGCCGGAGATTTCCATCCGCGAGGTGATCGAGCCGTTCCTGCGCAGTTCCGCTGCCATCCTGCCGCCGCTGGTCGAAGTCGACTCCATTCGCCTGCTGGTCGAACTGGCGCTGGGCGGCCACTATGCCTCGATCATGACTCCCATCGGCGCCCAGAACGAGATCGCTGCCGGCCGGCTGGTGTTTCGGGAGCTGCGCGACGGCCTGCCCACCAATCGCTTCGGCATCCTCGTCCGTGCCGGCAGCGCCCTCCACCTTGCGCCGGCCATCTTCTTCGAGCATGCCAAGGCCTACTTCGAAAACGTCGCGCTGCCGGGGGCTATCTAGCCGCCAGCAGTTCTGCTTAGCTTTAGGTCACCCCTCCTGACGTTCACGAGACCAGCATGAACCGCTACCCGCGCAATCTGATCGGCTACGGAGCCAACCCGCCCAACGCCAACTGGCCGGGCGGCGCCAATGTCGCGGTGCAGTTCGTGCTCAACTACGAAGAGGGTGGCGAGAACAATGTGCTGCACGGCGACGCCGCGTCGGAAGCGTTCCTCGTCGACGTCATCGGCGCCCTGCCCTGGCAAGGCAAGCGCCACTGGAACGTCGAGAGCATGTACGAATACGGCGCCCGCGCCGGCTTCTGGCGGCTGCAGAAGTTCTTCGTCGAACGCCAGTTGCCGGTCACGGTCTATGGCGTCGCCCACGCGCTGCAGCGCTCGCCCGAGCAGGTCAAGGCCATGCTCGACGCCGGTTGGGAAATCGCCAGCCACGGCCTAAAATGGATCGACTATCGCGACCACGACATCGAGCACGAGCGCCGCGACCTGCATGAGGCCATCCGCGTGCACACCGAGGTCACCGGCACCCGCCCGACCGGCTGGTATTGCGGCCGCACCTCGATCAACACCGTCGACCTCGCCTCCGAAGAAGGCGGCTTCACCTACGTCTCGGACACCTACGACGACGACCTGCCCTACTACCGCGAGCATTTTGGCGCGCCGCAGCTTATCATCCCCTATTCCCTCGCCACCAACGACATGCGCTTCACCACCGCATCGGGCTTCGCCAATGGCGAAGAGTACTTCCAGATGCTCAAGGACAGTTTCGACGTGCTCTGGGACGAGGGCGAGGCCGGCTCACCCAAGATGATGTCGATCGGCCTCCACTGCCGCCTCGTCGGCATGCCGGGCCGCTTCGCGGGCCTGAAGCGCTTCGTCGACTACATTCAAGCCAAGGGCAAGGTCTGGATCGCCAAGCGCATCGACATTGCCGAGCACTGGCTGCGCGAGCACCCCTATGTCGAGCAGGAGAACCGTCCCTCGACGCTCGAACTGGACGATTTCACCGCCCTCTTCGGCAACATCTTCGAACATTCCGAGTGGATCGCCGAACGCGCCCATAGGCGCGAACTCGGCCCGGTGCACGATACCGCCGCCGGCCTCCATGCCGTGATGTGCCAGGTGTTCCGCGCCGCCAGCGAGGAGGAACGCCTCGGCGTGCTGCAGGCCCACCCGGACCTTGCGGGAAAGCTCGCTGCCGCCAAGCGCCTCACCGAAGCCTCCTCCGCCGAACAGGCCTCCGCCGGGCTCGATGCTTTGACCGACGTTGAGCGAACCAGGTTCACCGAGCTCAACGCCGCCTATGTCGAGAAATTCGGCTTCCCCTTCATCATCGCCGTCCGCGACAACACCAAAGCGCAAATCCTCGCCGCCTTCGAAAAGCGGCTGGCCAATGACAGAGATGCGGAATTCGCCGCCGCCTGCAAACAGGTGGAACGGATCGCCGAACTGCGCCTCAAGGCGGCGCTGGGATAAGCTGCCCGCTGGCGCCTACCGCCGCGCAGTCGGCTCGGTCTGGTCTTCGATCTCGCCGTCTTCCCAGTCGATCGCCGTGTCCGTTTCCGGCTCGGGCGACCTGGGCGCGAAAGTCATGAGGAAGTTGTGCAGCACCTCGTTGAGACGCTGCAGGTCGAAACCAACTCGGTGCTGTTGAAGTCGCTCACTCATGGCACCGAGCTTGCGCTCGATTCCTGAACAGTTTGTTGACGTTGGCGCGCCACCCGCAGCGGCTATTTGTAGGTTCCCGTGCGCATCTCCAGGCCGTGTTCGAGCCACGCCTTCATGGTCCAGAACATGCCGGTCCAGCCCTCGTTGTTACCAAAGGCGGCCTTGAGCCCCTTCGGCGTCGGTTGCCAGCCCTCTTCCATGATCCGCACCAGAGTTCGCGTGTTCCCATCGAGCGGCTCGAACGTCATCGTCACCCTGGTGTCGTGCGGCACGAATTTCTCGCCTTCCGGCGCGTCGTCCTGCGCGCCCCAGTAGAGAACGATCTTCTCGTTCGGCACGACCGTCTCCACCCGCACCGGAAACGCGCCCGGAAAATCAGCAAAGTCCCACATCACCGTCTTGCCGCTTTCGAGCCGCCCCTGCGCGCCGCCCGTGGTGAAGAAATGGCTGAGATGCTCCGGGTTGACCACCGCTTCAAACACCACCTCGACCGGCTTCGCGATCCGGCCCGAAACATTCACCTTGAGATCCATTTTCAGCTCCATTTTCCCTTGCTTGTCGCCAGCATATGTTATAATTCTATAACATGTCAAACGAAGCCGAAAACGACCGCATCTTCAAGGCTCTCGGCCACCATACCAGGCGGCAGATTCTGGATGCGCTGCGTGACGGGCCGCTGACCACGGGCTCGCTCTGCGATGCCTTCTCGGACATCGACCGCTGCACCGTGATGCAACATCTCAAAGTGCTCGAAGAAGCCGGTCTCATCGTCGCCCGCCGCGAGGGTCGCGAGCGCTGGAACCACCTGAACGCCCTCCCCATCCGAGCCATCTACGACCGCTGGATCGGCTTTTACGCCGGCCCTGCAGTGGAGAAGCTGGCTGGGTTGCAACACAGCCTCGAACGCCCGAACTGAGCGAGGGCTAGAGAGCCACCGCCGTTCGCGCTAAGACATTTCCGACCAGAACGGAAACAGCTCTATGCCCTCCCCCTACGCCAGCCCCATCGCTGGCCTGCCGCCCCAGTCCGCGCTGCATACCGGCCGCGCTGTGTTCACCGAGGCCTATGCGCTGATCCCGCGCGGCGTCATGCGCGACATCGTCACCAGCTACCTGCCGCACTGGCACGACGCCCGCGCCTGGATCATCGCGCGTCCGATGACTGGCTTTTCCGAGACCTTCGCGCAGTATGTGATGGAAGTTTTTCCCGACGGCGGCAGCGACAGGCCCGAGCCGGAGACCGGCGTGGAGGGCGTGCTGTTCGTTCTCGACGGCAATGCTGTCGTCACCATCGAGGGCAAGGCGCACCAGCTCAAGCCCGGTGGCTATGTCTACCTGCCCCCCGGCTGCGCCTGGTCGTTCGCCAACAAGGGCACCGTCCCGGTCCGCTTCCAGTGGATCCGCAAGCGCTACGAGCAGGTCGACGGCATCGATATCCCGGCGCCCTTCGTCGCCAACGAGCAGGATGAGCCGATCATCTGGATGCCCGACACCAGGAACACCTGGGGCACCACGCGTTTCGTCGACCCCAGCGACCTGCGCCACGACATGCATGTCAACATCGTCACCCTCGAGCCGGGCGCGGTCATCCCCTTCGAGGAAACCCACATCATGGAGCACGGCCTCTACGTGCTCGAAGGCAAGGCCGTCTATCGCCTCAACCGCGACTGGGTCGAGGTCGAAGCCGGCGATTTCATGTGGCTCCGCGCCTTCTGCCCGCAGGCCTGCTACGCCGGCCCGGACCGCTTCCGTTACCTGCTCTACAAGGACGTCAACCGCCACCCCAAGCTGGTGCTCTAAGTCTGTTCGAGGGAACCCTGTTCATATGAAGCGTCACGTCCTTGCCGCCGCCCTGCTCTTCGTCCTCGCCGCGCCCGCGGCCGCAGAGGACCAGTCCGGGCTGCAATACCAGAACCTGCTCACGCCCCTGCTCGCCGGTGGCGTCGATGTGCTGGGCAATCCGCTGAGCTACCCTGAGGGCGACGTCAACATCACCTCGGCCATCGTCACCATCCCGCCCGGCGGCAGCACTGGGCTGCACAAGCACGAAGTGCCGCTCTTTGCCTACATCCTCGAGGGTGAACTGACCGTCGACTACGGCGAAGGCCGCATCAACACCTACCGCACCGGAGACAGCGTCTTCGAGGCCATGAACGTGCCCCATAACGGCGTCAACACCGGCGCCGTGCCGATGAAGCTGCTCGCCGTCTATATGGGCGGCGGCGGCAAGGCCAATACCATCTCGCTCAACTAGGTGAGGCCATGGCGCGCCAGATCCCCATCCAGCCGCTGAGCCGCGACGCCTTCGCCCCTTTCGGCCAGGTGATCGAGACCGCCGGCGCGCAGCACTACCCGATCAACAAGGGCATGACCGAGCGCTTCCATGACCTGGCGCGCATCGAGCTCGGCGGCGTGCACGCCCGGCCGTTGATCTCGCTGTTCACCGGCCAGCCCTATGCGCTGCCGCTCAAGCTCGACCTCGTCGAACGCCATCCCCTTGGCAGCCAGGCCTTTTATCCGCTGTCCGACGCCCCCTGGCTGGTGATCGTCGCTCCCGACGAGGGCGGTACGCCCGGCACCCCGCTCGCCTTCCGGCCGGCCCCTGGTCAAGGCGTCAACATCGCCATGAACACCTGGCACGGTGTCCTCTGCCCGCTCGAGCGCCCGTCCGACTATATCGTGGTCGACCGCGGCGGCGACGGCAACAATCTCGAAGAATTCATCTACCCCGAACCCTGGATCGTCGGCTGATCCGTAACCACGCCACTGTCTTCCCGTTGCAATTCCTCCATATTCTGCCGCAACAATAAACTTCGGTGATGGGTGAGGGCTTGGCAATGGGCGGGTTGGTGCGGTTTGGTCTTGCGGTTTTGGCGCTGCTGGTGACGCTGGGCGTCGCCAATGCCGGGCAGACGACGCTTTCGGGCGAAGTCACCTATCGCGAGCGCATCGCTTTGCCCGAGAACGGCACGCTGCGCATCCTCCTCGTCGATCTCGCCGCGCCCGACCAGCCTCGCGTCCAAGCCGAAGGCGCCATCGCCTCGCCCGGCCAGGTGCCGCTGAGCTTCAACCTCACCTTCGACGACACCATCTTCGCCGCCGGCCACAGCTACGGCCTCAAGGCCGAAATTCTCGCCGGCGGGCAGGTCTGGTTCCGCAACGCCGAACCGCTGCCCATCGATCTCGTGACGCCGCAGGCTATCGTCATCATCACCACCTTTGCCGGCCGCGTCGACGATCCGGCCTCCCGTCCGCTGGTCGACCCCAAGCCGATCCTCGACGTCACCTGGACCGCCGAGGAGATCGGCGGCCTTGCCGTCACGCCCGACGAAAGCACGCTCTCGATCGCTTCGGACATGCGCGCCGGCGGCCGCGGTGGCTGCAACAGCTATTTCACCCAGGCCCAGATCAGCAACGACCGCCTCGCCTTCTCGGCCGTCGCCGCCACCCGCATGGCCTGCAACGAA